>CAYXCT010000001.1:0-12987 GCA_964463435.1 uncultured bacterium
TGATGCCCGGCGGGCGCGGGGGCTGCGGGCTTGGGGGCTTGGGCGGGGGTGGCTTCCATGGGCCTCAGGCCAGTCCCTGGCGGATCTCGCGCTCCAGGGCCTCCAGGGCCGCGATGCGCTTCTCCATGGGCGGGTGGGTGCTGAACAGGGCGCTGAAGCCGCCGCCCGTGAAGGGGTTGGCGATCATCAGATGGGCGGTCTCTGGCCGGGCGCCCTCCAGGGGCTCGGTGCGGGCGATGCCGCTGGAGATCTTGCGCAGGGCGCGCACCAGGTCCTGGGGCCGGCCCGTCAGCTGGCCTCCGCTGCGGTCGGCCTGGTACTCGCGCGAGCGCGAGATGGCCATCTGGATGAGCATGGCCGCGATGGGCGCCAGGATCATCAGCAGCAGCCCGGTGACCGCGCTGTCGCGGCGGTCATTGTCGCGGCCGCCGCCCACGCCGCCCAGCAGGGCGGCCCAGCCGGCCATGTGGGCCAGCCAGGTGATGACGCTGGCCAGGCCGGCGGCCAGGGTGCTGATGAGCATGTCGCGGTTGCGCACATGGGAGAGCTCATGCGAGAGCACGCCCTCCATCTCCTCGCGGTCCAGCAGGCCCAGGATGCCGCGGGTCACCGCCACCACCGCGTGCTCCGGGCTGCGGCCGGTGGCAAAGGCGTTGGGGGCGTCAGAATCGATGAGGTAGAGGCGGGGCATGGGCATGCCGGCCTTGGTGGTCAGGTTGCGCACGCTGCGGAAGAGCTCAGGGGCGTCCGCCTCCTTGAGGGGCTGGGCGCCATAGCTCATCAGCACCAGCTTGTCGGAGAACCAGTACATGATGAAGTTGAACCCCAGGCCGAAGAGCAGCAGCAGCAGCATGCCGCCATCGCTCAGGCGCAGCAGGGCGCCCATGAAGAGCAGCACCAGCATCAGCCCGAACATCAGCGCGAAGGTCTTGAAGCCGTTCATGTCATTGCCCTTTCAGAAGGTTCATCACGAAGACGCTCAGCAGGTCCTCATCTGCGGTCTTGACTGCCAAGAACTGCAGGCCGGCCTCCCGGCCCTTGCCATCCTTGTCCTGCACCACCCACATCACCTCGGCGAAGGTGCGGATGACCCGGTCGCGCCCGCTGAGCTCTATCTCGAGCTTGATGAGGTCGCTCATCTTGAGCGCCTCGGTGGTGCGCAGGGCCACCCCGCCGGTGCTCAGGTTGGTGGTGGAGCCCTGGTCGCGGGCCTCGGCCAGGATGCGCTCGCGCTCCGCGCCCCGGTTGATGACCTTGAAGCGCACCGGCACCTTCATGTCCACGCGGGGGTGGCGGCGCTTCTCGATGGAAAGATGCGCGCTCTGCATGGTCATCCCCGGCCCCCATGCGCCATGATGAAGCGCTTGACGCTGTGCTCATCAGCCTCGTTGAGGATGATGAGGAAGCGGATGCCGGCGCTGAACCTGCCGCTGGCGGCATCGGGCCCGCTCCACATCACCTCGGCCAGGGCCCGGGTGACCTTCTCGCTGTCGGGCAGGCCCATCTCCAGCTTCAAGAAGTCGCCCTTGGTGAGCGCCACGCTGGTGATCAGCGAGACGCCCGAGAGGCTGATGTTGATGGTCTTGCCGTCATCCAAGAAGGGCCGCTGGTCCACGATCTCGCGCAGCAGCTTGCGGTTGATGACCTTGTACTTCACGGCCACCTCAAGGCTCACCCGCTGGTGGCGTCGCTTCTCGCTGCCTTCTGGGGACTCAATGCTGAGCTTGGCATCCTCCATGGCACCTCCCTTGATCCGCGGGGCTCATGCCCCGGGCGTTTGGAACCGCGAACCCAGGGCCAGGCGGTGGCCCCGCAGGAACTCCCCGACGTCCATGCTGCGCCCGCCCTCGGGCTGCAGGCGGGCCAGCAGCACCGACTGGCCCTGGCCGCAGGCCACCTGCAAGCCCTGCGCCCCGGCCGCCAGCAGGGTGCCAGGCTGGCTGGCCGCGGCGGGCCCGGGGAGCACCCGGTGCAGCTTGAGGGCCAGGCCGCCCTCGGTGCGGGCATGGAAGCCGATGCGGCTGGCGAAGGCCCGGCAGCGGCGGCAGAGCGCGGCCGCGGGCTGGCTGAAGTCCGCCTCGCCATCCGCGCGCGTGAGCAGGCGGGCGTAGGTGGCCTGGGCCTCGTCTTGGGGCTTGGGCTCGAGCTTGCCCGAAGCCAGGCCCAGCAGGGTGCGCGCCAGCAGGGGCGCCCCCAAGCCGGCCAGGCGCTCTGTCAGGCTGGCGGCATCATCCTCATCCCCGATGGCGCAGCGCTCGGTGAGCAGCACGTCGCCGGCATCCAGCTTCAAGGCCATGCGCTGGGTGCAGGCCCCGGTCTCGGCATCGCCCTCGGCCAGCGCCCACTCGATGGGCGCGGCGCCCCGCCAGCGCGGCAGCAGGGAGGCGTGCAGATTGACGGCGCCCAGGCGCGGCAGGCTGAGCAGGGCCTGGGGCAGGATCTGCCCATAGGCCACCACGGCCAGGGCGTCCAGCTTTAGCGCGGCCAGGCGCTCAAGGGCCTCGGGCTCGCGGATGCGCTGGGGCTGGAAGACCTTGAGCCCCAGCTCCAGCGCCGCGGCCTTGAGCGGCGTGGGCTTTAGCTGGTGCCCGCGGCCGCGCGGGCGGTCGGGCTGGCTCACCACCAGGGGGATGTCGAAGCCCTGGGCCTTAAGCGCCTTGAGGGCCGGCACGGCGAACTCGGCGGTGCCCAAGAAGGCGACGCGCAGGCTCACGCCTTGTTCCCCTGGCTGCGGCGCTTGAGCGCCTTGAGCTTGCCGGAGAGCAGGGCCTTGCGGGCCAGGCTCACCCGGTCGATGAAGAGGATGCCGTTCAAGTGGTCGATCTCATGCTGCAGGGCCTTGCCCAGGGTGCCGTCGCCAGCCACCTCGAACCATTTGCCGTCCAGGCCCTGGGCCTTGGCGCGGCAGAAGGAGGCGCGCCGGGCCTTGGCCCGGATGGGGGAGTCATCCTCAGAGGCCGGATCGGGCAGCGAGAGGCAGCCCTCCTCCTCCTCCACCTCGCCCGAGAGCTCGAGCACCTGCGGGTTCAAGAGCACCAGGTCGGCGGCCGGGTCCTCGCCGCCGCTGGTGTTGATGACCACCACGGCCAGCGCCAGGCCCACCTGGTTGGCGGCCAGGCCAACCCCGCGGGCCGCCACCATGGTCTCGAGCATGGATTTCACCAGGCCGGGCAGCGCGGGGTCGGCGGGGTCCACGGGCTTGGCCTTCTGGCTTAAGACCGGGTCTCCATAGACCCGGATGGGCATCAGGGGCATGTTCTTTCCTTGTGGCAGAGGAGCTTTCTCAAAGGATAGCACAGAACCGCCCCCATGGTTAGAGGAAGCTCATGGGGTCCACATCCACGGCCAGGGACGCGCCATGGGGGGCCTGCCAGGCGGCCAGCCCCTGCTTGAGCAGGCGGTGCAGGCCCTGGTGGCTGGGGCACTTGATGAGCAGGCGGTAGCGCCACCAGCCCTTCACCTCCACCAGGGGCGAGGGCGCCGGCCCCATCACCTCCAGCCCAGGCTCCTTCAGGCTCTGGGCCAGGGCCTGCAGGGCCTGGCCCAGGCTGTCGGCCGCGGCCTGGGCCTTGGCCTTGTCGCGGCTGCGCAAGAGCAGGGCCGCCAGCCGGCCGTAGGGCGGGTAGCCCAGGGCCTTGCGCTCCAGGTGCTCCTCCTCGAAGAAGGCCGCGAAATCCTGCTTGGCGGCGGCCAGCAGGCAGGGGTGCTCGGGCCTCAAGGTCTGCACCAGCACCAAGCCGGGCTTGTCGGCGCGGCCGGCGCGGCCGGCCACCTGCACCAGCAGCTGGAAGGTGCGCTCCGCGGCGCGGAAGTCGGGGAAGTTGAGGCTGGCATCGGCGTTGACCACGCCCACCAGGGTCAGGTTGGGGAAGTCCAGGCCCTTGGCGATCATCTGGGTGCCCACCAGCACGTCCACATCGCCGGCGTGCATGGCCTCTCCCAGGCTCTGGTGGAAGCCGCGGGCCTGGGCCGTGTCGCGGTCCACGCGGCGGATGCGCGCGCGCGGGAAGCGGCGCGCCAGCTCCTCCTCCAGGCGCTGGGTGCCGGTGCCCTGCACGCGCAGCAAGCCCCCGCACTTGGGCTCGGGGCAGGCCTGGGGCGGCCGGCGGCCATGGCCGCAGAGATGGCAGAGCAGCCAGCCCCGCGCATCGGCCCCGCCCGCGGGGCTGTGCTTGTGGAAGGTGAGGGCGATGCTGCAATGCGGGCACTGCAGGGCGCTGCCGCACTTCACGCAGACCAGGGCCGGGGCGAAGCCGCGCCGGTTGAGGAAGAGCAGGCTCTGCTCGCCGGACTTCAGCCGCGCCTCCAGCTCAGCCTCCAGCGCGGGCAGCAGCGGCTCACTGGCGTCCTTGCGCTGGCCCAGGTCGAGCAGGCGGGTGCTGGGCATGCCGCTCGCCCCAACCCGGCCCGGCAGGCTGAGCAGGCTGAGCTTGCCGGCCCTGGCATTGGCCCAGCTCTCAAAGCTGGGCGTGGCCGAGCCCAAGAGCACCACCGCCCTCTCCAGCCGGCCCCGCACCAGGGCCGCGTCGCGGGCGTGGTAGCGGGGCGGGTTCTCCTGCTTGTAGCTGGGCTCGCTCTCCTCGTCCACCACGATCAGGCGCAGGCCCTTGAGCGGCGCGAACAGGGCGCTGCGCGGCCCCAAGGCCACGCGGCGCTGGCCGCTGGCCAGCAGGCGCCAGTTCTCGGCGCGCTCGGCGGCCGACAGGCCGGAATGCAGCACCGCCACCAGGCCCGGGAAGCGGCCATTGAAGCGGGCCAGGGTCTGGGGCGTGAGGCTGATCTCTGGCACCAGGGCTATGGCCGAGCCGCCCTGGCCCAGCGCCTGGGCCAGGGCATGCAGGTAGACCTCGGTCTTGCCGCTGCCGGTGACCCCGTGCAGCAGGAAGCCGCCGCCCTGGCCGGCCTTGAGCGCGCCGCCGACGGCCAGCACGGCCGCGGCCTGGGCCGGGGTGAGCTGGGGCGGCACGCTGGCCAAGGCCAGCGCCCCTCCCTGTCCCGCCGCGGCCGCGATGGGGCGGCTCTGCCTCTTGAGCCAGCCCTCGGCCAGCCCTCTCTTGAGCAGCAGGGGCGAGAGGCCCTGGGCCTGCAGGTCGCTCAGGGCGGCCGAGCCGCTCTCAGCCAGCTCGAGCAGGGCCGCTCTGGAGCGGGCCTGGCGGGCGGCAAGCCCGGCCGCGGCCGCCAGCAGGGCCTCGCGGCCCGGCGCGGCGATGAAGGCCTGCTGGCGGGCGCTGTGCTGGGGCGGCAGGGCCAGGGCCAGGGCCTCGCCCCAGCCGCAGAGATAGTAGTCGGCCAGCCAGCGCGTGAACTCGAGCATGGCGGGCGAGGCCACTGGCGCCGGGTCCAGCACCCGCTCCAGGGCCTTGATGCCCTGGCGGCGCTCCGGCTCATTGAGGGAGACCGCCACGCCCTGCAGATGGCGCCGGCCAAAGGGCGCCAGCACGCGCTGGCCCGGCGCCAGGGCCATGCCCTCGGGCACCAGGTAGTCGAACGCGCGGTCCAATGGCAGGTCAAAGGCGACTTGGGCGTGCATGGGCTGCTCCCTGCTCTCAAAACCAAAAAAGCCGCGGTCAGGCGGCTTTGGCTTCAACTCTCCGGCTGCTGCAGGGCCTTGAGCACCCGCTTCATGTCTTCCCACACCGGCCGCTTGAGCGCCTCATCATGCAGCAGGGCCGCGGGGTGGTAGGTGGGCACCAGCAGCGCGCCGCGCCAGCGGTGGTCTTGGCCGCGCAGCTCGGCCAGCCCCTCGCTGCGGCCGGTGAGGGCCTGGGCGGCCAGGCGGCCCAGGGCCACGATGACCCGGGGCTTGATGAGGCCCAGCTGATGCTCGAGATAGGGCCGGCAGGCGGCCAGCTCAGCGGCACCTGGCTCGCGGCTCAGGGGCGGCCGGCACTTGACCAGGCTGCAGAGGTAGACCTGGGGCCGCTGCAGGCCCATGCCGGAGATGATCTTGTCCAGCAGCTGGCCGGCCGGGTCCATGAAGGGCCGGCCCTGCTCATCCTCGGCGGCGCCGGGGGCCTCGCCCACAAAAGCCACCTGGGCGCGGGGGTCGCCCTCGCCAAAGACCAGGTGGCGGCGCTTGGCCGCCAAGCCGCAGCAGCGGCAGCCGCGCACCTGCAGGCTGAAGGCCTCCAAGCTCGAGGCCCATGGCGGCTGGGGCTTGGGGTCAGCAGGGGCCTGGTCGGCCAGCGCGCTCTCCAGCAGCGGCGAAGGCCCGGCGGGCAGCTCCTCGCCCCGGCCGGGCGGCAGGGGGCGGTTGAGCAGCACCCTGGCCTCGCCCAGGGCGCGGCGGGCCTGCACCAGCTTGCTGGCATCCGCGGCCAGCCCGGCCAGCTCCTGGCGCAGGGCCTGCCTGTCCATCAGGCCCTCTTCAGCTTGAGGGCCACGGCCTGCACGATGGCCTGGGCCAGGCTGTCCTTGCTCTGGCGGGGCAGATGGCGCGGGGCCTGGCCCGGGGCCAGCAGCCAGGCCTCGTTGTCGTCCGCGGCAAAGCCCTGGCCCTCGCCGCCCACGGCATTGGCCACCAGCAGGTCGAGCTGCTTGGCCTTGAGCTTGGCGGCGGCGTTCTTGAGCAGGTCGTCGGTCTCGGCCGCGAAGCCCACCAGGATGCGTGAGCCCTTGGCGCGGGAGAGCTCTTTGAGGATGTCGGGGTTGGGCAGCAGGCGCAGGGCCTGGGGCTTGCCGTCCTTCTTCACCTTGGATGCGGAGGCTTGCGCCGGGCGGAAGTCGGAGACCGCGGCGGCGGACACGTAGACCCGGCAGGCCTTGAAGGCCGCGCGGGCGGCTGCCAGCATCTCCAGGGCGGTGGTGACCTGCCGCAGGGCCACGCCCTCGGGCGCGGCGAGCGCCACCGGCCCGCTGATGAGCGTGACCTTGGCGCCCGCGGCCGCGGCGGCCCGCGCCAGCGCATAGCCCATCTTGCCGCTGCTGGGGTTGCTGATGAAGCGCACCGGGTCGAGCGGCTCGCGGGTGGGCCCGGCGGTCACCACCACCGGCAGGCCCCTGAGCGCGCCTTGCGGCGCGGCGCCGACCGTGGCCAGCGCCCAGGCCTGCGCGATGATCTCCCCGGCCTCGGCCAGGCGCCCCTTGCCCAGGTCGCCGCAGGCGAGCAGGCCCTCAGCCGGCTCCACCACCAGGGCCCCGCGGCTCTTGAGCAGGGCCAGGTTGGCCACCGTGGCCGAGTGCTCCCACATGGCCGTGTTCATGGCCGGAGCGATCAGCAGCGGCGCGCGGGTGGCCAGGGCGCAGGTGGTGACAAAGTCATCGGCCATGCCGGCGGCCAGGCGCGCGATGAGGTCGGCGGTGGCGCCCACGATGACAAAGGCGCGCGCCCGCTTGGCCAGGGTGATGTGGCCCACCCCCCAGGCGGCGGGCTCGTCAAAGAGGTCCAGGCCCACCGGCCGGCCGCTCAAGGTGGCCAGGGCCAGCGGCGCCACAAAGCGGGGGGCGTTGCGCGTGAGCAGCACGGTCACGCCGGCCCCGCGCTTGCGCAGGGCCGAGACCACGTCGCAGGCCTTGTAGGCCGCGATGGAAGCCCCCACCCCCACCAGGATCTCGGGCGCCTCGGGCATGCGCTACTCCTTGCCGGCCTTGGACCGGGTCTCGGGCTCGGGGCCCAGCTTGCCCTCGTAGTACTCATCCAGCACCAGGGTGGTGATCTTGTGGCCCTCCATCTCGGGCGTGAAATTGACGCCCTCGTTGAGCTCCCTGGCCCGGCGGGCCGCCATGATGACGCCCATGTAGCGGTTGACCTTGCGGAAGTCCTCCATTGCCATTTTTCTCTCCTCGTTGGTTGCCTGCCCTGCCCTTGGCGCCGGCGTCAATGCCGGCGCAAGCTCTCTGCCACGGCGATGGCCGCCGCTTGCTCCACCGCCCTCTCAAAGCGGTCATTCACCACCCAATACTGGTACTCCCCGGCCCGCGCCAGCTCGCCGCCGGCATCGGCCAGGCGGCGCCGCACCACCTCGGCGGCATCCGTGCCCCGCCCGGCCAGGCGGCGCTTGAGCTCGCTCAAGGAGGGCGGCAGCAGGAAGACCGTCACCGCGTCCTTCTTGCGCCGGCGCACCTGGGCCGCGCCCTGCACATCGATCACCAGCACCAGCGACTGCCCGGCCTTGAGGCTCCTCTCCACCTCGCGCATGGGGGTGCCGTAGAGGTTGCCGTGCACCTCGGCGTGCTCGAAGAACTCGCCGCGCTTGAGCCGCTGCTCAAAGGCCGGGCGGCTCAGGAACCAGTAGTCCACCCCGTCCCGCTCGCCGGCCCTTGGCGGCCGGGTGGTGGCTGTGACGCAGCGCTTCAGCCAGGGCAGGCGCGCCAAGAGCTCGGCGCAGACGCTGGTCTTGCCGCCGCCGCTGGGCGAGGAGAGGACCATCAAAAAGGCGCGCCGCTTGGGCTTGGGGATGAGGGCCGCTCTACTCAAGGTTCTGCACCTGCTCTTTGAGCTTCTCCACTTGGCCCTTCAGCTCCACCACCAGGTGGGCCAGGGCCGCGTCCGGGTTCTTGCTGCCCGCGGTGTTGGCCTCGCGCTGCAGCTCTTGGCAGAGGAAGTCCAGGCGCTTGCCCACCGCGCCCCCCTCGGCCAGCAGGCGGCGGAACTCGGCCACATGGGCGCGAAAGCGCACCAGCTCCTCGCGGATGTCGGCCTTGTCGGCCAGCAGGGCCGCCTCCATCACCAGGCGCGGGTCATCCGGCGCGAGGCGGTCCAGGGCCTCGCTGAGGCGCTGGTGCTGGCGCTCTCGCTGGGCCGGCACCATCTCGCGGTTGCGGGCCTCGATGGCCGCGAGCAGGCGCAGGCTCTCGGCCAGGCGCTCCTGAAGCTCATCCGCCAGGGCCTGGCCCTCGCGCTGGCGCGAGGCATCGTGCGAATCCAGGGCGGCATCCAGGGCCTTGCTGAGGCAGGCCCAGGCCTCGGCATCATCGGCCGGGGCCTCGGCCAGGCCGCCCGCCTGGTCCTCCTGGTGGATGACGCCGGGATAGCGCGCCACCTGGTCCAGGCGGATGCTCTCCCGGCTCTTGAGGGCCTTCTTGAGCTGCTTGAGCGCCGCCAGGTAGGCCTTGGCCAGGCTGGCATCCACGCCCACCCGGGCCTCCTGCTGCTGGCTCTCGGAGAGGTCGCGGATGAAGACATCCAGCTTGCCGCGCGAGACGCGCTTGGCGATGCTCTGCCGCGCCTCGGCCTCGCGCGCCCACAGGCCCTGGGGCAGCTTGAAGCCGGGCTCCAAGAAGCGGCTGTTCACGCTCTTGAGCTCCACCACAAAGCGCCGCGCGCCCAAAGCAGCCTCGCCCCGGCCATAGCCGGTCATGGATCGGATCATTTTAGCAGCACCTCGGCAGCCGCCACGGCGCCCTCCACCGTGATGCGGTCCATGCAGTCAAAGAAGGGGCAGGCCTGCCCGCGGCAGCGCGGGCAGGTGATGCCCAGCCCGGAAGGGCTCAAGACCTGGCGCAGGCTGCCGCGCGATGCCCAGCGCAGGGGCGACATGGGCAGCACGGGCGGGAAGAAGCTGAGCGTGGGCGCGCCCACCGCCGCGGCCACGTGCATGGGCCCGGTGGAGCCCGAGGCGAAGAGCCGGGCCCGGCTCAAGAGCGCGGCAAAGGCCGGCAGGCTCAGGTCGCGGTCCAGCGCCTGGGCGCCGGGCGCTGAGCCGGCCAGGGCCGCCAGGCCGGGCCGCTCAGCCGGGCCGCCCGTGAAGAGCACGCGGGCGCCCAAGCGGGCCCGCAGGGCCGCGGCCAGCTCGGCATAATGCGCCGCCGCCCAGTTCAGGGCTGAGCCGCCCATGCCAGGGTGCAGCATCACCAGCGGGCCGGGGCCTTGGAGCAGGCCCAGGGAATCCAGGCAGGCATCCGCCTCAGCGCGGTCCGCATCCAGCAGGGCCAGGCGCGGGGGCGGGGCCTCGCCGGCGCCGATGCCCAGGGCGCGGGCGAAATCAGCGTTGAGCTCGCTCTCATGCCGCTCTCCGCGCGAGCGGCGCAGGCCAAGCCGGCGGCTGTAGAGCAGGGAGTGCCAGCGGCCCGAGATGCCGATCCGCGCCGGGATGCCGGCGGCCAGGCAGAGCCAGGCGTTGCGCGGCTTGGCCCACAGCACCAGGGCGGCGTCAAAGGCCTGGGCCTTGAGCCGCGGCAGGATGCCGGGCCCGTCCTCCAGCACCAGGTCCAGGTCCGGCGAGCGGCGCGCCAGCGGCGCCGTGTAGGGCGAGGCCAGCAGGGCCGCCTGATGCCCGGCTTGCTTGAGCAGCCGGGCCGCGGGCAGGGCCAGCAGCATGTCGCCCAGGCGGTCGTTGCGGACCACCAGCACCTTCATCGATAGGCCTTCTTGATCTTCGCCACCAGGTCGGTGGTGCTGTGGTCCTTGGCATCGCCGGCGATGGCCACCTTGCCGCCCAGCGAGCGCATCAGCGCGGCTTCGGGCACGCTCTCCAGGGTGTAGTCAGTGCCCTTGGCCTGGATGTCCGGGCGCAGGATCTTCAAGGTCTTCTCAGCCTTGGCCTCGCCAAAGCTGGTCACATAATCCACGCATTGCAGGGCCGCCACCAGCTCCAGGCGCTCCGCAAGCGGCATCAGCGGCCGGCTGGGGCCCTTGATCTTGCGGATGCCGGCGTCGGTGTTGAGCGCCACCACCAGCACGTCGCCCAGGGCCTTGCTGCCCTTGAGGTAGCGCAGGTGCCCCACGTGCAGCAGGTCAAAGCAGCCGTTGGCGAAGACCACAATCTTGCCCTGGGCCTTGAGGCGCCGCAGCACCGCGGCCAGCCGCTCGCGCGGCATGAACTTGGGATTCTTCTCTGCCAAGCCGGCCTCCTCAGGCCACGGGCGCCAGGGCCGCGGCCGCGGTCACCGCGTCCTCCAGCTGGGCCGGGGTGCGGGCGCCGCAGAGCACGCAGCTGACGCCCGGCTGCGCCAGGGCCCACTGCAGGGCGGCCTGGGCGCGGGTGGCGCCCGGCGTGCCCTCAAGCCGCGCTGCGGCGCTGCGGCGGGCCAGGTCCGCCTCCTGCTCGGGCGCCAGGCCGAGATGGGGCAGGTCCAAGAAGCCGGCCTTGTGGTGCCCTGCCAGCCATCCGCCGGCCAGGGGCGAGGCGGCCAGCAGGCCCTTGCCTGCTTGCGCGGCCAGCGGCCCCAAGCTGGCCAGGCTGCTGTCCATGGCGTTGAGCGTGGCCTCCAAAAAGCCCAGGCCCGGGGCCTTGAGCCAGGCGCGGCCCGCGGCCTCGTCCGTGACGCGGGCGCCCCAGGCGCCCGCCTTGCCGGCCTTCACCAGGGCTTGCGCGGCCTGGCTGAGGCCCTCCAGCATGTCAGCCGGCGGGCGATCCAGCACCAGCAGGTCCGTGCGCGGCCGGCCCAGGGCCTTGAGCGCGGCCTCCAAGTCCCCGGCCAGCTCCTGGGGCCCGAAGCGGCGGCAGGTCTCGGCATCGCGGCCCAGGCGCAGGGCCACCTGGCCCCCCACCTGGCCCTTGAGGGCTGCGCCCAGCAGGCGCAGCGCCCGGCCCTCGCCGCAGAAGCGGCCAGCGGCGAACAGCGATGCCCCGCGGTCCAGGCTGCGGCGCAGCAGCTCCACCACTTCGGCATCGGGCATGGCAAAGAGGCCCGTGCGGGCCAGGCTGGCCAGGGCCAGGCCCAGCTCCGGCACAAAGAGCCCGGTCTCGCCTAGGGCGCGCTGTCTCATCCATCCTCCTCTTGCGCTCACCGCCAGTGGGCGGCCAGGTTCTCCAGGATCTGGGGCCGGGCCACCGAGGCCGGGCCGCTCTGCATCACGGCCACGCCGCCCGCGGCATTGGCCAGGGTCATGGCAGCCTCGGGCTTGGCGCCCGCGGCCAGGGCCAGGGTCATGGCGGCCGCCACTGTGTCGCCCGCGCCGTTCACATCCACGATCTCGCGCGGGCCGCACACCGGGATGCTGGCGGTGGGCCTGCCCTTGCGGAAGAGGCTCATGCCCTGGCTGCCGCGCGTCACCAGCGCCATGGAGGCCCGGGTGGTGGCGAGCAGGCGGCGGCCGATCTCTGGCAGCATGGCCTCGCTGTACTCCTCAAAGCCCGCGGCCGGGGCGGCCTCGGTCTCGTTGGGCGTCACCACTGTCACGTTGCGGTAGTCCATCAGCCGGTAGCGCGAGTCCACGCAGATCACCAGGCGCGGATGCCGCTTGCGCAGGGCATTGACATGGGCCAGCACCCTGTCGGTCACCAGCCCGCTGCCATAGTCGGAAACGATGAGTCCCTGGGCCGCCTTGAGGCGCTCGTCCAGGGCGGCCAGCACCCGGCGCTCGGTGGCCGCGCTGATGGGGCGCTCCTCGGCCCGGTCCACGCGGATGACCTGCTGCTTGGCGGTGTTGTGGCCGCCGGCGAGGATGCGGGTCTTCACCGCCGTCACCCGGCCCGGCTCCTCCACCAAGCCGCTCACATCCATGCCCTTGGCGGCGAAGATGGCGCGCAGGCGGCCGCCCATGGCGTCATCGCCCACCACGCCCACGGGCAGGGCCTGGCCGCCCAGGCTGTGGATGTTGCTGACCGGGTTGGCGCCGCCGCCGGGCAGCACCTCGGTGTGGCCATATTTGAGGATGAGCACCGGCGCCTCGCGCGAGATGCGCGAGGTCTCGCCGAAGACGTACTCATCCAGCATCATGTCGCCCAGCACCGCCACGCGCTTGCCGGAGAACTTGGCGAGCAGGGACTGCCAAGGCTTCAGGTTCATCGGGCATCCTCCCTGTCCTGGGCCAGGATCATCTCCGCGGCCTGGGCCAGGTCGCGGGCCACCCAAGCCGGCTCCCTGCCCTCGGCCCTCAGCTTGGCCAGGGTGCTAACCCCATATCCTGTCAGAACCAGGATGCCGCGGCAACCCGCATTTGCGGCCAGCCCCAGGTCGGCGGCCTTGTCGCCCACCACCCAGCTCTGCGCCAGGTCCAAGCCCAGCTCGCGCGCCGCATCCAGCGCCATGCCCGGCTTGGGCTTGCGGCAGGCGCATTCCACCGCCAGCTCCATGCGGGGCTTGGCCGCCACCATGCCCGGG
>CAYXCT010000001.1:12997-42487 GCA_964463435.1 uncultured bacterium
AGCGCCGCCACGGGCTGGGCGGCGCGCATGCCCGGGGCCATCTCCCCATTGTCCGGCGCCGAGAGCGGGCGCGGGTGGTGGGGGCAATAGCGCACCATGTCCAGCGCCGTGCCCTGCCCTGCCAGCAGCTCAGCCAAGCGGGCGTGCACGGCGTGCACTTGGGCTTCGGCATAGTAGCCGCGCGCCACCCCGCTCTGGTTGGTCACCAGCACGGCCAGGTATCCTGCCGCGCGCAGGCGCCGGATGCCCTCCGCCGCGCCGGGGATGAGGGCATACTTGGCCATGGCCTCGGGGCCGATGTAGCCGATCTCCTCGGAGACCGTGCCATCGCGGTCCAAAAAGACTGCCCGCGCCACGCTCAGCCCTCCCTGAACTGCATCTTGTGGAGCTTGGCGTAGAGGCCGTTCATGGCTTGCAGCTCCTCATGGCGGCCCTGCTCCACCACCCGGCCCTCCTCCAGCACCACGATCTTGTCCGCGTGCTGCACCGTGCTCAGGCGGTGGGCGATCACCAGGGTGGTGCGCCGCGCCATCAGGCGGTCCAGCGCCTCCTGCACCGCGCGCTCGCTCTCGGTGTCCAGGGCGCTGGTGGCCTCGTCCAGGATCAGCAGGGGCGGGTTCTTGAGGATGGCGCGGGCGATGGCCAGGCGCTGGCGCTGGCCGCCCGAGAGCCGGGCGCCGCGGTCGCCAATGCGGGTCTGGTAGCCCTGGGGCTGCTCCAGGATGAAGGCATGGGCGTTGGCCGCGCGGGCCGCGCCCTCGATCTCCGCCTGGCTGGCGCCCGGCCGGCCGAAGCCGATGTTGACGGCGATGGTGTCGTTGAAGAGGAAGGTCTCCTGGGTCACCACCCCGATCTGGCCGCGCAGGCTCTCCAAGGTGACGCCGCGCAAGTCCCGGCCATCGATGCTCACCTTGCCGGCCGTGGGGTCCATGAAGCGCGGCACCAGGTCGGCCAGCGTGGACTTGCCGCCGCCCGAGGGGCCCACCAGCGCCACCATCTGCCCGGCCTTGATCTCCAAGTCTATGCCCTTGAGCACCGGGGTGTCGACGTGGTAGCGGAACTCCACCTTCTCAAAGCGCAGCGCCTGGTGGATCTCCGGCAGCGGCGCCGCATCCGGGGCGTCCACGATGTCATTGAGGGTGTCGAGCACCTGGAAGACGCGCTCGCCGGCTGAGCGCGAGGTCTGCACGCTCTGGTTCACGCCGTTCAGGTTCTTGATCTCGGGGTAGAGCGAGGCGATCAGCCCCACAAAGGCCAAAAAGGTGCCAGCGGTCATGCCATGGTTCTGCACCTGGGTGCCGGCCAAGAAGAAGAGCAGGGCCAGGCCCAGGCCGCTGATGGCCTCCATCACCGGGCCGGAGAGCGCGCCAATGCGCACCTGCTTGATGATGGCCGCCAGGTGCTGCTCCACCACCGCGGTGAAGCGCTCCACCTGGGCCTTCTCCATGCCAAAGGCCATCACCACCCGCACCCCGGCCAGCGACTCATGCAGCATGCTCACCAGGTCGGCCTGGCGCTCTTGGGTGGTGGAGACATGCTTGCGGATGCGGCGGCCGAAGTAGAGCAGCGGGCCGATGGCCACCGGGAAGACGATCAGCACCCACAGCGCCAGCTTCCAGTCCATATAGAAGATGCCGGCCAGGTAGAAGATGATGTTGAAGCCTGACTTGATGATCTTGCTCAGCACGTCGGTGATGCCGCCGGGCATCAGGCCGATGTCGCTGGTGAAGCGCGAGAGCAGCTCGCCGCCGCGCTGGCGCTGGTGAAAGCTCAAGGGCAGGCCCTGCAGGTGGGTGAAGAGCTGCTTGCGCAGGTCGGCGGCGATGCTGTTGCCCACCGTGCCGTTGATCACATCGCCCAGGTAATTGAAGAGGCCCTTGAAGACCATCACCACGATGATGGCCAAAGGCAGCAGCACCATGTAGCGCGCCACCGCCTGCTGGTCGGGGTTGTTGAAGATCTTGTCGATGACCGGCTTGATCAGCACCATGGAGGAGAGGCTGAAGAGGCCGCCCAGCACGTTGCAGACAAAGGCCGCCGCAATCTTCCAGCGGTAGGGATAGGCATAGCGCAGCAGGCGCTTGTAGATCTCCACGATTCCTCCAAAGGGCCCAAGCCCCGCAAACTGAAGGGCCGGCAGCGCTGCCGGCCCATGCTATCCCAACCAAGCCTTGAACAGGCTAAAAGCCCAGGCCCAAGCCGATCACCTGCTGGGACTCCATGGCCGAGAACCCTGAATAATAGAGGGGTTCATAGGCATAGTCAAACCGGAACATCAGGCTGTCCTGGTCCAGCACCAGGCCAATGCCCAGGCTCAGCCCGGTCAGGTCGCCGGCCTGGCCCAGGATGTAGCCGGCCCGCAGGGCCAGGATGTCGGCCAGGCGGTTCTCAGCCCCCAAGTGCAGGCGGGTGGTGCCGTCCGCCAGAGCCTCGCCATCCGCGGCCAGCACCAGATGGTCGGTCTTGCTGAGGGCCCAATCCCCGGCCAGGCCCGCGCGCGCGCTGGCCGGCAGGGGGTCGGCGGTATCGATGTACTTGATGGGCGGCCCAAGGTTGAGCAGGCTCAGGCTGGCCGCCACATTGGGATAGACCGTGGCGCGCAAGCCGATGTCCGCGGCGCCGGTGTAGGCCTGCTGGCTGCCCAGCAGGCTGCTCATATACTTGAGCCCCAGCCCTATCTCCGCATCGGAGAGGATGCCGGTGAAGAGCTGGGGCGCGAAGTAGGCCAGCTTGTGGGCGTAGGCCAGCTGCAGCACCATGTCGTTGTTGGAGACCGGCGGATCCACGGCCCCGGGATTGTCGATGGCCGGCATGGTGCGGTAGAGGCCGGTGAAGGCAAAGACGCCGAAGGAGAAGGGCTGGGCATAGCCCAGGTCGTCATAGGTGGTGCCCAGGGCCGCGGCCATGTGGCTGAAATCCACGGCGATGCGCCCCAGGCCCGCCATGCCGGCCGGGTCGTAGTCCAGCACCTGCAGGTCCTGGCCCACCGCGGCGTAGGCGCCGCCCATGGCCTCGCCGCGCGGGCTCAAGCGCTCCTGCAGCACGTCCGCGCCCAGGGTGCCGGCGGCAACGGCGGGCAGCGCCCCGGCGGGCAGCAGCAGCAGGATGAGGAGCCAAGGGCGCACGATGTTCCTCCAGGGCTTCAGCGATAGCCCTTCTTCTTCCACTGGGCTGAGTAATGGAAGAGCTCGCGGAATGCGCGGGCGATGACCGAGAGCTTGGCCCCGGTCTGCTGGCCGGCGCGGCGGGGATAGTGATGCACCCCCAGCTCGGCGATGCGGTAGCCGTTCTTCTGCGACTTGACCAAGAGCTCGGTGCTGATCATGGCCCCGGTGGTCTCCAGCTGGAAGCGGCTGAAGACCTCGCGGCGCACGAGCTTGAAGGCGCAGTCGATGTCGCGCGCGCCCTTGAGGCCGAAGAGGCCGCGCACCAGCGTGCCCCAGGCCCAGGCATTCAGCTTGCGCTGCAGGGCATCCGCCCGCTTGATGCGGTAGCCGATGACCAGGTCATGGCCCGCCATGAGCGGCAAAAAGGACTCCAGCTCGGCCACATCGAACTGGCCATCGCCGTCGGTGAAGAAGACCCAGTCCAGCTTGGCGGCCGCGAAGCCGCTCTTCACCGCCGCGCCATAGCCCTGGTTGGACTTGTGGTCGACCAGGCGGAAGTGCTTATCCTTCTTGGCCAGGCCGGCGGCCACCTGGGCCGTGCGGTCCCGGCTGCCGTCATTGACAATGATCACCTCATAGCGCGAGGCGATGCGCTTGAGCACCCCGGCGGTCTTCTCGGCCAGGGCCGCGATGTTGGCCTCCTCATTGTAGGCCGGGAAGAAGGCCGAGATGCTGGGCTTGGCCGCGGCCTTGGGCTTGCGCGCCGGCGCCTTGGGGGCTGGGGTCTTCAATGCTCCTCCTGTGGGGCTCAGGGCTTGCCCATCATCTGGCGCGCGACCTTGCGCCCCATGCCGATGGAATAGCTCATGCCCCGGTCTTCGGGGTAGATCTGCGTCATGTTGGCCAGCCACAGCCCCTCCACCGGCAGGCAATGGGGCGGGATGCGGGCCTGCTGGCCGGGGGTGACGATGGGCTGGCTGTGCTCGGCCTTCATCACATGGGCCCCCAGCACCTGGGAGGGGTCGAATCCGGGCAGCACCTTCTTGAGCCAGCCGTAGTAGTCCGCGAGCACCGCCTGGGGCGGCAGGGCGAAGAAGGGGTCCTTGGTGTCCAGGTACTTGGCCAGGTAGAGCAGGGTGCGGCCCTGGTAATCCTCGGCCGCCACCATGCGGGTGTGCTCGATGACCCCCACAAAGGGGAAATCCTTGTCCAGCACGTTGACCCAGTAGTGCGGGCTCAAAGGCTCTTTGAGCTCGAGCACCGCCACGCAGCTGCCAAAGTACTCAAAGCCCTCCAGCTGGCGGCGCAGGGCCTCGGGCAGCGCGTGCCCGGCCATGCGCAGGAAGAGGGGGGTGGCGCAAGTGGCCAGCACCGCGTCAAAGGGCTCCTCGCCCTGGCGGCTGGCCACGCCCTTCACCCTGTTGCCCTCCACCAGCACCCGCTGCACGGCGCAGGCGGTGCGCAGGTCCACGCCCTGGCTGCGCAGGCGCGCGGCCAGGGCGTCCACCAGCACCTGGGTGCTGCCCTGCAGATAGCCCAGCTTGCCCGAGGGAGCCCCCTTTTTGCCCTTGCCGAAGCGCGAATGCACCCGGCCATAGAACCAGGACATGCAGATCTCCGGGGCGCGGGCGCCGAACTTGCTCACCAGCAGCGGCTCCCACAGCACCCGGTAGCAGCGCTCGCCCATCACCCGGCGTATCCAGGATTCTGCAGTCTGCCGCTCGTAAGCGCTCCAGTCGCTCACCCGGCTGAGCCAGGCGCTGGCCGCCGCCAGGCGCAGGCGGTCCAGCGGCGAGAGGGGCGAGAAGCGCAGGATGTCCAGCGGCGTGCTGAAGGGATAGATGCAGCCCTGGTGCCAGTTGCCCTTGTCGTCCGGGTACCAGCGCAGCCGCTCCCACAGGCCCAGCTCCTCCACCAGGCCCAGGAAGTCGAGGTCGGTGGAGAAGACGTGATGATAGAAGCGCTCCAGCCGCGTGCCAGCCACCTCAAAGGTGGAGGCCAGGCCGCCCAAGTCCTTGTAGGCCTCAAAGACCGTCACCGCGTGCCCCTGGGCCGAGAGCTCCAGGGCCGCGCTCATGCCCGCCAAGCCGCCACCCACCACCGCCACTCTCAATGCCGCCTCCCGGTTGGGGCCTCCCCTATGGACGCCCGGCGCTGGACCGCTATTCCCGCCCGCCCGCCAGCGCTTCGCGGAAGCTGATGCCCTCGCGCAGCATGAAGAAGGCGCCCAGGGCGTTGATGGGCAGCAGGATGATGAGATGCACCAGCAGCATGAAGGCCAGAGAGCGGCCCGAGGCGAAGCCGAAGAGGGCCATGGCCTGCAGCCCCGCGAACTCGAAGAGGCCGATGCCCCCGGGCGCCGCCGGCAGAATCATGGCCAGGTTGGTCATGCCCATCACCAGGCAGACCTGGCGCAGGTTGAGGTCGATGCCCAGGCACCAGCCGGCGAAGAGGTAGGTGAAGGCCTCCAGGCCCCAGGGCAGGAAGTTGAAGAGGAAGATGCCGAAGAGGGCCTTGGGGTCGCGCAGGATGTCGAGCCCGCCGATGAACTTCTCCAGGGCCTGGACCGAGGCCCGGGAGATGCGCTCGGGCAGCAGGTAGAGGACGCGCTCCACCAGCGAAAGGGTCCACTCCTTCCACACCATCAGGCAGAAGCAGCCCAGCAGCACCGCGCCGAAGACCAGCAGGCTCAAGAGCGCCGCCAGGTAGACCTTGCCCAGGATCTCCTGCCGCGCGAAGGAATGCCCCAGGATGAGCACTGTGCCTCCCTGCTGCAGGCCGCCGCCCATGGGAAGGAAGGTCAAGAGGCCGAAGAGGAAGAAGCACAGGATGGTGAAGCCATCCAGGATGCGCGAGAGCACCACGGCGGCGAAGGCGGCGGTGCGCGAGACCCCCTCCCGGCGGCCCAGCATCCAGGCCAGCACGAACTCGCCCAGGCGGCCCGGCAGGATGTTGTTGAAGAGGAAGCCCACCATCAGGGGCGCCACGATGCGCCGCGCCGGCACCGCCTTCACCGGCCGCATCAGCTGCGAGACGCGGCTGCAGCGGCTCCAATAGCCGCCCAGGTAGAGGGCCAGCGCCGGCAGCAGCCAGGCCCAGTTGGCCTGGGCCAGCACCTGCCCCATGCCGCCCCATTCGACGCCGCGCAGCGAGAGCGCCAGGCAGCCCAGGCTCACCGCGCTGCCCAGCCAAAAGCGCCAGTCTTTGAGCAAGCTCCCCTCCCCAAAAGGCCATTGAAGCACGGAACTTCAGCGCTTGTAAAGGCGCCCCGCCGCGGCATGGGCGCCCGGCCCGAAGACGGCCTTGCGCTCCTGCTCGCCCAGCACGTCGAACAGGTCGCGCTCAAGGTACTCGAAGCGCACCAGGCCCAGGCGCTGCAGGCTGAGCTGCAGCATCACCCGCAGGGTCTGCAGACCGTAGCGCACGCTGGTCTTGAAGCCCACGCTGCTGGCCTCGCGGAAGTAGCGGGTGGGGATGGGGATCTCGGTGGATGGGAAGCCCTTGATGCTGCCCTGGGCGATGACCTGAGTGTCGAAATGGAAGTCATCATCGTTCAGGGGGAAGGGCACCGAGAGCAGGAAGCGGCGGCTATAGGCCCTGAAGCCCGTGTGCAGGTCGCTGAAGCGCTGGTTCAGCACCAGGTTCTCGGCGCTGGTCAGGAAGCGGTTGGCCACGTACTTCCACAGCGGCATGCCGCCCTTGAGCGCGCCCTCGCCGATGATGCGGCTGCCCATCACGAAATCGGCCCGGCCGGAGAGGATGGGGGCGATCATCTCAGGGATGCAGCGCGAGTCGTACTGGTAGTCCGGGTGCAGCATCACCACCACGTCCGCGCCGGCCTTGAGCGCTTCGCGGTAGCAGGTCTTCTGGTTGCCGCCGTAGCCCTTGTTCTGCGAGTGGGTGAAGGTCTTGAGGCGCAGGCGCCGCGCCACCGCCACGGTCTCATCGCGGCTGAAGTCGTCCACCAGGATGACCTCGTCCACCGCCCCGGCTGGGATGTCGTGGTAGGTCTTCTCCAGGGTCTTGGCCGCGTTGTAGGCCGGCATCACCACCACCACCTTCTTGCGCCGCCGGCGCCCGGCCGCGGCCCTGGCCGGGGCGGCCTTGCGGGCCACCATGAACATCTCCATGCCGTAGACCCCCAGGAAGAGGGTCTCCACGTCCAGGTGGCGCTGCACATCGGAGCGGAAGGAGGAGGGCGTGTAGCGCTGGGGGTGCACCTCGGGCAGGTAGGGCTTGCAGTTGCCGCCGAAGACGCGGTACCAGGTGTTCTCGGCGAAGACCCACAGCCAGCTGTCGCAGTTCTCGGTGGTCAGCAGCATGATGCCGCCCGGCTTCATCACCCGGGCCAGCTCGGCCAGCATGGGGTGGGGGTCCACCAGATGCTCGATGGCGTTGCAGAAGACCACGGCATCAAAGGTGCCTGCCGCGTAGGGCAGGGCCTGCAGGTCGGCCACCCGGTACTCCGGCACAAAGCCCTGGCCCGCCACCTCCGCCAGGGCCTTGCGCCGCGCCGCGGGGCGCAGGGCCTCCGGGGTCTGGCGCCGGCACCAGTCGATGGCATCGGCCTGCACATCCACGCCGCTGATGCGGTGGTCGCGCACCAGCGGCCGGGTGATCTGGCCGGCCCCGCAGCCGGCATCCAGGATGCGCGCCCCCCGCGGCAAGGCCCGCAGGGTGTCGAGCACCCAGGCGGCCTTGGGCACGTTGAGGATGCTGCGCGGGAAGCGGTAGGCCGACTTGAGGTAATCCAGGTAGTACTTGTCCGCGGTGCTGTCAGGCATGCTCACTCCGGAAGCAGGGCTTGGCTGGGGACCACTTCGCGCTCGCCGCCGGGGCGGCGCCACCGCAGCTCCATGCGGGAGTAGTTGCGGGCCTCATAGTAGAGCAGGCGGATGCGGTGGCTGCCCTTGCTGAGCTGGATCTTGCCCAGGGCATCAAAATTCACGGCCGGGTAGTGCGGGCGCTCGAGCACCTTGCGCCCGTCTATCTCCAGCCGGCAGTAATCGTTGCTGTAAGTCGAGAATTCATACAGCCCGGCCTGGTCAACCAGCAGGTGGCCGGACCATTCCACCGAGAAGGGGGCCTGCACCGGGTCCACGGTCCAGTTGAAGAGGATGAAGGGGTCGACCTTGTCGCGCACCTGGTTGGCCCAATGCTGGCCATTGGCCAGCCCGCTGCTGTCGCCCTTGACGATGGCCTGCCCGGCATCCTTGTAGTAATGCGCGGTGAGCCCATGCTTGAGCGGGCCCGCGGCGGCGGCCACTTCGGCCGCCGGCACATAGTAGGACCAGTAGAGCTGCTCCTGGGTGAAGGGCTGGCGGGCCTCGGAATAGGTGCCCCCGGGGTAGAAGGCCTTGAGCATGGGGAGCAGGGGCCGGTAAGCCTCATCCAGGGCGAAGAGGTAGTTCTTGCCCGGCTCCACCTGCTCGCGCAGCGGGATGTCGCGCGCGGGATCGAAGGAGGTGTAGTCGCGCTCCGGGTAGGTGACGAAGCGCACGGTCCAAGAATCGGCCCAGTCGGAGCGGAAGAGGCCGCGCGTGTTGGGGTGCGACTTGAGCTCCTTGCCCATCAGGTACTCGGTGGCCGAGAACTCGGCCCAGCAGGCCGAATGCTGGCCCTGGCCGTTGAAGTAGCGGTCCACCTCGTAGCTCATGCCGCCCAGGGCCAGCAGGGCCAGGGCCGCCCAGCCGATGCCTCGGCCAAAGCGGCGCCAAGCCGCGGCGCAGGCCGCGAGCGCGGGCTCAAGCCCGGCGCCGGCGATGAGCAGCACCACCGGGATGGCAGTGATGGTGCGGTAGGCCTGCGGCGCCTCCTGCGAGAAGTAGCCACCCAGCAAGGTGGCCTGCCACCAGGCCAGCAAGAAGAAGGCCAGCGGCTGGCGGATGCGGTAGGCCAAAAAGAGGGCGCCCAAGGCGAAGGCCGCGGCCAGGGCCGGGTTGAGCATGGTCTCATTGGGCAGGTTGTGGCGGGGGTTGCCATCGCCCTGCACGTTGTACATGCCCAGGGTGCGCGGGATGTTCTCCTCGAGCTTGGCGCCCCAAGACCGGTTGTCGCCCTCCAGCTCGCGGTCGTTGAAGATGCTGACGCGGCTGGCGCGGGTGAACATCTGGTCAAAGTTGCCGATGGCGTAGTTGAGCAGGGACAGGGCCACCACCACGAAGGCGCCTGCCGCCAGCACCACCGGGCGCAAGTGCGACCAGGCATCCGCGCCGCGGGTGGCCAGGATGCCGAAGCCCAGCGCCGCGGCCGCGGCCAGGCACAGCCGCCCGCTCCAAAGGATGGAAGCTGGCATCACCGGGCCGCCGGAGAGCTGGCCGCCATCGGTGAAGGCCACCTTGAGGCCGTAAAGGGCCAGCAGGGCTGCCAAGCTCAGCAGGCCCTTGGCCCCGGGCTTGAGCCAGGGGCTCAAGGACTCGAGCGTGAAGGCCCACAGCAGGAGGGCGCCCAGCGCGCCCAGCGCCAGGCCCAAGCGGCTGAGGCCTGGGCTGGCGCTGGCCGAGCCCTGCACCAGGGCCAGGCCTGCCAGGGCCAGCAGGCCCAGGCCCGAGGCGAAGAGGGCCAGGCGCCGCCCCTTGAGCAGGCCGGGCCGGGCCAGGTATTCGCAGGCCAGCACCGCCACCACCGCGGCCAGCAGCAGGCGGGCGGCCAGGTAGCTGTAGAGCGTGAGGGCCAGGCAGGCGCCGGCCAGCATCAGGGTGCCGCTCTTGCGGTCCTTGGCCCCCTTGAGCAGGAACCAGAGCAGGGGCAGCACCATGCCCAGGCTCAAGAGCCAGGTGAAGCGCCCGGCCATCAGGCTGGGGAACAGCATGCCCAGGTAGGGCCGGGCCAGGGCCAGGGCCAGGGCCGCCAGCAGGGCCCGGTCAGGGAAGCCCTTGAGGGCAGCGCTGGCCTCCTGCCGCAGGCCGCGCCACAGGTAATAGAAGAGGGGCAGCTCCAGGAACACGGTCATCATGCCCAAGAAGCCGATGCGGCTGAAGTTGATGTGCCAGCGCAGGCCCGCCATCACCAAAGCCAGGAAGAGCCCCAGCGGCGCCCCGAAGATCAGCCGGGCCAAGAAGTAGAAGGCCAGCACCGAGAGCACGCCGAAGAAGACCGAGACCAGGCGCACGCTCTTCACGTCCACGCCAAAGGCCTTGAAGAAGGCAGCCACGGGATAGAAGAAGCCCGCGGCATTCTGATAGTTGGTCTCGATGTAGACGGGCGTGCTGGAATTGGTGTAAGAGACGTCCTCATCGCCGTTCATGATCTGGATGGCCACATTGCCGGCCTCGCCCTCGTCCCTGAAGCAGCCGTTGGGCTGCACATCCAGGTTGTAGAGGCGCAGGACCACGCTGAGGATGAGGATAAGGCCCAGGGCCGCGGCTTCCGCGGCCCTGGGCAGGCCAGGCCCGCCCGCCGCGGCTGGGAGCTTGCGGGCGGCCATGGCCAGGGGGGCCACGCCCGCGGCCACCAGCAGCCAGCCCAGCACGATGAGGGGCAGGCTGGTGTCATGGGATGCGCTGAGCAAGATCTGCCCCAAGGCCGCCAGCAGCAGAGCTGCGGCTGCCAGGGCCAGGGGCAGGGTGCCCACTGCCTTGGCGCGTCGGATGGTGCGGGTCATGGTCCCTCCTTGGGTCAAGCCAGGTTCATCCCGCCAGGCGCTGGCGGTAGCGTTCGCCTTCCATGCCGGCCACAGCCTCGCAGACCTCGGGGCTCAGGGCCAAGGTCTCGCCGCGCCGCCGGGTCATGGCGCGGGTCATTGCATTGGCGTGCAGCATCTCCAGCAGGTATTCCAGCGCCCGCGGCGTCTCGGCCGCGGCGGCCACGCCATGGCCCTGCACCGCCACCGCCACCCGCCGCGGCGCGCCCTTGAAGCGGGCGGCCAAATCTGCGCTGTCCCTGGCCTGCTTGGGGCTCAAGAGCGGCACCTGCAAGCCGCAGAAGAGGGCGTCATCCGCCAGCACGGGCTGCCAGGCCCATTCGGCGCCATGGGCCAGGCTGGCAGCAAAGGGGTCAGTGGCCAGGGCGCTAAAGGCGGCGGAGGCTCCCAGCTCTTGGCAGAGCAGGCGCTCCAAGCAGGCGCGCACCTCCGCCATCAGCCCGGCGTCCGGCGTTAGGGCCGGCGGCTCGGGCAGGCCAAAGGCCGCCTGGCAGCGCTCCACCAGCGCCTGGGTGAGCCCCAGCACCGTGGCCGCGTCCGGGCCCCAGGCCGCCAGGCCGTGGTTCTGCATCAGCGCCAGGCTGGCGCCCGGCTGCTTGGCCATCCCCTGGCGGATGAGCCGCGCCAGGCTGTAGCCCGGCGGCCTCAGCCCCACCCACACCGCGCCCCCGCCCAGGCCCTGGGCCAAATCCAGAGCCAGGCCGCGGCCCTCTTTCATGGAGAGCGCCGCGGCCAGGGGGATGGGGTGGGTGTGCAGCACCACCCGGTCGCCCAGGGCATGGAAGCCGGTCTCCAGGCTGGGGCGCTCGCTCGAGCCCGGCAGCAGGCAGGCGGCCTGGGCGCGGCCAGCCCGGTCCTGCTGCTCAAAATAGGAGAGCGCGTCATAAGAGGCGTCATCCAGCAGCTGGCGCACGCCAGAGAGCCTGAGCCGCGCCAGCCCGCGCGCGGGCGTCAGGTCGCTGAAGCGCATGCCCGAGGCCTTCACCACCAGGGTGTCAACGGCCTCGTCCTTGACGCTGACATTGCCGCCCGAGGCCGGCGACCACAGGGGCAGCGCTGCCGCGCGGGCCAGGCCCGCCGCCTCCTCCAGGTCGCGCTCCAGGCTCATGCGCCGCCCTCCTCAGGCCCTTTTGCGCCCGCGCCAGGCATCCCAGTAACCCTGCGCCAGGCCCCAGCCTGCCGCGGCATAGAAGAGCCCGTTGCTGATGAAGAGCCCGGCGGTGTGGATGGGGTCGCTCAGGTAGAGCGGGATGTGGGTCAGATAAGCGCGCCGCACCGGGAAGAACTGCTTGGAGCCCAGCACCGGGTACTTGCGCAGATAGGCCGGGAAGCTGCGGCCGTAGCGGTGCATCTTGCGGATCTTGGACTTGAGGGTCCAATACTCATGATGCCAGGAGATGGCCTCGATGCGGCCGCGCTTGAAGCCCATGGAAAGGGCGCGCAGGAAGTAGTCGTAATCCTCCCCGGCCAGCAGGCTCTCGTCGGCGCCGCCCAGCGCATCGCTCACCTTGCGGCGCATGAAGCGGCCGCTGGATTCCTGCAGGCTGTCGCCCAAATAGCCTATCTTCTCCAACGCCCGGCACTCGCCCCAAAAGCTGTTGCTGACCGAGAGCTCCGGGCAGATGACGATGTCGGCGCCCTCCACCTCGCAGCGCCACACCGCCTCCTCGATGACCGTCTCGGTGGCCGCCAGGTCGGCGTCCATGTTCATCAGGTACTCTCCACGGCTGGCTGCCTTGCCCGCGTTGCGGCCCTGGGCCATGCCGGTGTTCTCAAAGATGAGCCTGAAGCGCGGGTCGCGATCGCAGAAGGGGCGGATGAGCGCCTCGCTGGCGTCCTTGCTGCGCCGGTCCAAGTTGATGACCACCTCGAACTCGCGGTAGGTCTGGCGTTCCAAATGCTCCAGCACCGGCACGATGGTGTCCGCCACATTGAGGCAGGGCATGACCACCGAGACCAGGGGCCGCCGCAGCAGGGGTGCGCTGGCCACCACCGCGCGGCTCTTGGCGGTGAGGGCTTCGGCCACCTCGCGGGATCGTTGCTGGGTTGATTTGAACCAGAACATCAAGCCTCCTCAGCCGATCTTGAAGCCGGCAGCCACCGCATCGCTGCGGAACATCTTGACCGTGTCCAGGCTCAGCTCGCCCAGGTCCTTGCCCACCATGTCCAGCTTCTTGAGGATGTCGTGGGTGACGGTGATGATGTCGCAGCCGCAGCGCTGGGCCTGGAAGAGGTTGTAGAGCTCGCGCGTGCTGGCCCACAAGAGCTCGGCGCCCGCCACCTTGCGGCAGGTGGCCAGGGCCGTGCGCATCATGGGCTCAGGGTCCACCCCGGTGTCGGCGATGCGGCCAGCGAAGACCGAGACGATGCTGGGCACCCCGGGCTTGAGCGCGGCGCAGACTTGCTCCACCTGGCGCTGGGTGAGGATGGCCGTGACGTTGAGCTTGACCCCGGCCGCGGCCAGGCTTTGGATGAGCGGAGCCGTGCTCTGGCCGGCGGTGTTGCTCACCGGGACCTTGACATAGACGTTCTGGCCCCAGGCGGCGATGGCCTTGGCCTCGCGCTCCATGCCCGCAAGGTCGTCGCTGAAGACCTCAAAGCTGATGGGCAGGTCCTTGATCTGGCTGAGCACCTGGCTGGCGAAGCCCGCATAGTCGCTGATGCCGGCCTTGCGCATGAGGGTGGGGTTGGTGGTGATGCCCTTCACCTTGCCGGAGCGGGCCAGGGCCAGCATGCCCTCAATCTCGGCGCCATCGGCGAAGAGCTTGATGCTGAGATTGGGCGGATTCATGCTGGGCCTCCATGCTTCAGGATGATGGCCGCGGCCTCGGCGAGGTCAGCGGCGCGGTGGTGGGGCGGCACGCTGCCGCGCCGGCCCTCGGAATGCGCGGCTTCGATGAGGATGGTGCGGCAGCCCTTGGCCCTGCCGCAGGCGATGTCCGCATCGCTGTCGCCCACGAACCAAGAGCGGGCCAGGTCGATGCCGTGGCGGGCGGCCGCATCCTCCAGGAAGAAAGTGCCGGGCTTGCGGCAGGGGCAGGGGCCGGAGAGCTCGGGCACCACGCCCTGGGGATGATGATGGCAGTAGTACCATTCCTGGATGCTGGCTCCCGTGGCGGCCACCAGCAGGGCCACCACCGCATGCACGGCCTTGAGGTCCTCCAGCGTGCATTTGCCCTTGGCCGCGCTGGGCTGGTTGCTGACCACGAAGAGCTGGTAGGGCGAGGCCGCCAGCAGCGCCAGGCCCTGGGCCAGGCCCGGCGCAGCCAGCACCTCCTCGGGCCGGTGGGGCGATTCCCACTCGCCATTGGCCGGGTTCAGGGCCAGGGCGTTGAGCACGCCATCGCGGTCCAGGAAGACGGCCGGCTGGGCCATCAGCCCTGCACCAGGGCGTTGACCGCCAAGTGCCAGACCACGCCCTGCCAGCCCTCGGCATGGGGCGTCACCCGCTCGGGCGAGACCACCGGCACCAGCACGCAGGCATCCGCCACCTTGGCCGCTGTGCCGCCGTCGCGCGAGACGATGGCCGCCACCTTGGCGCCGCGGGCCTTGGCCAGCTCCATGGCCTTGACCAGGTTCTGCGAGACATTGGGGCCGCCGCCGCCCACCGAGAGCACCAGCAGGGCGTCGCCCGCGCGCAGATGCGAGACCTCCAGATAGCCGGTGAAGGCCTGGTCCCAGCCGATGTCGTTGATGCGCGCGGTCAGCTCAGAGACATTGTCGGTGGGCGCATAGGCCTCGATGCCGGCGATCTTGCGGAAGTCGTTGACCGCGTGGGAGGCATTGCCCGCGCTGCCGCCCACGCCCAGGATGAAGAGCCGGCCCTGGGCCGCCTTGACCCCGCGCAGCACAGCCACCAGAGAGGCGATGGAATCCTGGGCGATGGCCTGGCTGATGCGGGCGGTCTCTTCCAGGTAGCGCGCGATGTAGGCCTTGTCATCCATCTCAAACCTCCTGGTTGCGGGCCGCGGCGATGCGGGCCCGTGTCTCCTCCAGCCCCGCCGCGGAGCCTATCTCCCAAAAGCGCTGGCCCGTGTCATGCCCCGCTAGGCGGCCCTTGAGCACCAGGCGGCGGTAGAGCTCGGCCAGGTCAAAGCGGTCCCCGGCTTGGCCATCAAAGGCGGCATGGGCCAGCAGGCCCAGCCCGTAGTCGGCGTGGCGGTACTCTGGGCCGCTGGCGGACTTGTCATAGTCCACGATGCGGCCGGCTTCGAAGCGCACATTGCTCCTGTCCCAGCGGCCGGCGTTCTCCACCACCGTCATCAGGGCCAGTGCCTGCGGCCGGGCGGCCTCAAAGGCGCCGAGCGCCGGCGCCCAGGGCGCCTCCAGCCAGCTGTCGCCATACAGGACAAAGAAGGGGTCGCTGAGCAGGGGCAGGGCCTGGCGCAGCGCGCCGCCCGTGCCCAGGGGCGGCTTGGGGTCGCGGGAAACTTTGGCCACCAGGCCCCAGGCACTGCCATCGCCGACAAAGGCCTCGATCTGCTCGGTGAGATGGCCGGTGCAGAGCACCACCCTGCGCACGCCCTGGCCTGCCACTTGCTTGAGCTGGTGGTGCAGAAAGGGCCGGCCCGCCACCGGCAGCAGGGCCTTGGGCGTCTCCTTGGCCAGGCCGCCCAGCCTCGTGGCCAGGCCGCCGCAGAGGATGGCGGCGTCGGGCAGGCTCACCGGCTGACCACCGCGGTGCCCTGGTAGTCGAAGCGGAAGCGCACCTCTTCCATGCCCGCGGCGTGCAGGGCCTTGCGCAGGCGGGCGCGGTCCTCGGCCAAGAAGAGCAGGAAGCCGCCGCCGCCCGCGCCGATGAGCTTGCCGCCCACCGCCCCGTTCTGGCGGGCCAGCTCGTACCAGGCATCGATGCGGGGGTTGCTCATGCCGCCCGAGCGACGCTTCTTGTGCTCCCAATGCTCGTGCATGATGCGGCCGAAGGCTTGCAGGTCGCCGGACTCCAGCGCCTGGCGGCTCTTGAAGCCCAGCTCTTTGACGAAATGCAGGTTGGCGGTCATGTCGGCATCCTTGCTGCGGCTCTTGTCGTCCTGCTCCTTGAGGATGGCCGAGGCCGAGCGGGAGTAGCCCGTGAAGTACATGCCCAGGTGGTCCTCCAGGTTCCACTGCGTCTCGGCGCTCACCTTCAAGGGCTCAGCCTCCACCCTGCCGTCAGGGTGGAAGGTGAAGCAGGTGAGCCCGCCGAAGGCCGCGATGTACTGGTCCTGCTTGCCAATGGGCTCGCCCAGCTTGTCGATCTCGATGGCGCAGGCCTGCTCAGCCAGCTCGCGCGGATGGATGATGCCCTTCTTGTAGGCGTGCAGGGCCTGCAGCAGGGCGGTGGTGAAGCTGCCCGAGCTGCCCAGGCCTGTGCCGGCCGGGATGTCAGCCATGGACGAGACCTCAAGGTACCTGGGCTCCACGCCCACCAGCCGCATGGCCTCGCGCACGATGGGGTGCTTGATCGCCTCCAGCTGGTCCACCCGCTCGGTCAGCGAGTACTTGAGGATGAGGTCCGGGGTGAAGCTCTTGTGCACCGTCAAGTAGACGTACTTGTCGATGGCGCCGGCGATCAAAAAGCCGCCATGCTCGCGGTAGTAGCTGGGCAGGTCGGTGCCGCCGCCGCCGAGCGAGATGCGCAATGGGCTTCGCGTGATGATCATGAGCCCTCCTTGATGCCGGCCTGGGCGTAGACCTGGGCTGCCAGCTCCAGGGCCGCCAGGCCGTCACGGCCGTCCGCCTCTGGCCGCCGGCCCTCGCGGATGGCGGCGCAGAACTCCTCCAGCTCCAAGGCCCAGCTCTGGTCCGGGCCCTTGAACTCCGTGCGCTCGGTCTCCGGCGGCCCCATCTCAGGCTTCATGCGGTGCACGGTGAGCGTTTCCGTGCCGTAGCTGCCGCCCAGGCCGTCCACCTGCACCTTGAGGCTTTTCGTCTCAGCCTCCAGGCTGAAGGTGTTCTTCCACTCCATCCAGGTGGCGTGCAGCCAGGCCGGTCGGCCATCCGCAGTCTTGAGCAGCAAAAAGGCGTTGTCCTCCACCTTCATGTCCCAGAACAGGGTGGGCAGGTAGCCCTGGGCCTGCTTGAAGTCGCCCATCAGCATGCGCGCAAGGTCGATCAGGTGCAGGCCCTGGTCGATGAGCTCGCCGCCGCCGGAGAGCTCGCGCTGGGCGCGCCATTCCTTCTCGTAGCCCAGGCGCCCACCATGGCCGTAGCGGGCCCGCACATACAGCACCGGCCCGGCGGCTTGCAGCAGCCGCTTGGCTTCGCGCAGGGCCGGGTGGAAGCGGTGGTTGTAGCCCACCTTGAGGCAGAGGCCGCGGGCCTCAGCCTCGGCCACCACAGGGCGGAACTCATCCGCGTTGCGGGCGGCCGGCTTCTCCACCAGCACGTGCTTGCCCGCGGCCAGGGCCGCCAGGCTCAGCGGCGCCAGGGCGCCGTGCAGGGTGGACACCACCACCGCGTCCACGCCGGGATGCCGGGCCACGGCCAGCGGGTCAGCGAAGGCCTGGCAGCCCGGATGCGCCGCGGCCAGGGCTTGGGCCTTGGCCAGGTCCAGGTCGGCCACGGCCGCCAGGCTGAGCCCGGCGCCCAGGCTTGCGGCGCGCTTGTTGCCGATGAGCCCGCAGCCGATGATGCCGAATCTCATGCCGGGTCCCCCCAATCCTGGCCGCGGTCCTTGGGGGTGACGCGTCGCAGGGTGTAGATGTCGCTGGTGCGCAGGGCCTCGGCGCGCTGGGCCAGGGACTCCCAGTTGTCCCACTGGGCAGAGATCAGCCGGCCGCTGATGCCATCCGAGCCGGGGCCGGCCAGGAACACGGCCAGGCTGGCAGCCCGCGCCGGGTCGCTGCCCCCCTGCTCGCGCTGGGCCAGGGCTTTGCCGTACTCGGCTTCGCCCACCTTCTGCGGCCCGGCGGCCAGGGTCTCCTCCAGCATGCGGGTGTTCATGGCGCCAGGGGCGATGGCGTTCACATCCAGCCCCGGCTGCTCGCGCGCCAGGTTCTCGGTGAAGCGCAGCAGGCCGGTCTTGGCCACGGCGTAAGCCGTGTAGCTGGGCCGCGGGCCGGTGGCCCCGCCGCCCGAGACATTGACCACCTTGCCCCGGAAGGCCGAGGCGCAGAGCAGGGGCAGCAGGGCCTGGGTGAGGGCCATGGGCGCCAGCAGGTCGGCGCGCAGCGCATCCTCCATGGCAGCCATGGAGGCCTGGGCAAAGGGCCCGATGGGCCCCTGCACCGCGGCGTTGTTCACCAGGATGTCCAGCCCGCCCCAGCCCGCGGCCACCTCGTCGGCCAGGCGCTGCGGCGCGCCCGGGGCGGAGAGGTCCAGGGCGCTCGCGCGGAGCAAGCCCTCCGCGGGCGCCAAGCCGCGGGCGGCCTCGGCCAGGCCTTCCGCGGAGCGGGCAGCCAGCCAGACCCTGGCGCCGGCTTCGAGCAGGGCGCGGGCGATGGCCAGCCCCAGGCCCCGCGAGCCGCCGGTCACCAAGGCTGACCTGCCGGGCAGCTTCATGGGGTCACCTCCTGCCCTTGGGCGCGCGCCCAAGGGGGTATTGCGTGAGGCCAACACGGCCATCCAGCCACCCAGCCAGCGCAGCCATGGGCAGCAGGGATGCCAAAGCACCCGCCTGGCGCATGGTCTTGGCGATCTTGAAGCGGTAGATCTCGCGATAGCCCCTGCGGCTGCGCAGAGGCTCTGCGGCAAACCCGGCGCGCTCCAGCGCCAGCCGCATCACGGCAGGAGAGTAGAAGCTGACGTGGATCTCCGGCGTGATGTAGGGCCAGGCCATCAAGGGGCCCGGAAAAGCTCCGGGATTTCCCGTGGTGTAGAAAAAGAGCCCCCCGGGCTTGAGCATCTTCCGCAGGGTGGCCAGCAGCTGCACCGGCTTCGCCACATGCTCCAGCACCTCGATGGCGGTGATCACATCATAGCGCCGCCCGCGCACCGCGCGCCATGGATGCACGGGGATGCCATGGCTCCGTGCCTTCTCGGCAATCCAGCCCTGCTCCGTGCCCTCCGCGCGCTGAAAGCCCGAATCCCGCAAGTGCCTGACCAAGCCGCCGTTGCCGCATCCAAAGTCGAGCCAGCGCGTGCCGGGGCCGAGCGCCTGCTGCGCGCCCACTGTCTCAAGGATGCCCCGCCATTCGTAGCGCCGCGAGTTCGAGGCCGGGCGCTCCAGCTCCTTGACGTAGTCGATCCAGGGATCCGCCCCTTGGCCGCGGTAATACGCCTCATCATAATAGCGGCTGGGCTGGGCCTCCGGGTCGGCGACCCAGAGGAACTGGCAGCGCCCGCAGCGGCGCAGCTCAAAATCACGGCCGGCCAGCTTGCCGCGCTTGTGGCCGCAGACCAGGCCGGGCCCGCCGCAGATCTCGCAAGCCTTGCGCATCAGGCGCGCTGCTCAAAGACCCACGGATTTTGGCTGATCCAAACCACGGTGCTGACCACGCCCTCGCGGATGGAGCGCTTGGGCGCCCAGCCCAGGCCGCGCACCTTGCGCGTGTCCAGGTAGATGAAGGGGCTGTCGCCCACCCAGCCGCGGGACCCGCCGCTGTATTCGCGGGCCGGCTGAAGGCCGAGCTCGCCACAGATCCAGCCCACGCTGTCGTCCACCCGGCACCACTCATCCGTGCCCAGGTTGTAGATGGCCACCTTTCCCTCGGCCTTGGCGATGACCGTGAGCATGGCCTCCACGCAGTCGCCCACATAGAGGTAGCTCTTGCGCTGCTGGCCATCGCCCAGGATGGGGAGGCGCGCGGGGTCGGCTTTCAGCTTCCTGCAGAAGTCGTAGATGTGGCCATGGGTGTAGCGCTCGCCCAAAATGCTGACAAAGCGGAAGATGAAGGCCCGCAGGCCAAAGCCCTCGGCATAAGCCTGCAGGAGCCCCTCGCCAGCCAGCTTGCTGGCCCCGTACAGCGATGTCTGCACCGGGAAGGGCGCATCCTCGGGCGTGGGGTGGACCTGGGGCTCGCCGTAGACCGAGCCGGTGCTGGAGAAGGCCACGCCCCGGGCGCCCGCCTTGCGCGCCGCCTCCAGCACGTTGAAGGTGGCGATGGTGTTCTGGTGCAGGTCCTTGGCAGGATGCTGCAGCCCAAAGCGCACATCCGCATTGGCCGCCAAGTGGAAGACGAAGCCGCAGCCGGCGGCCGCGGCGTCCAGCGCCGCCGGGTCCAGGGTGTCGCCGCGCACCAGCCTGAAGCCCGGATGCCTGAGCGCCCCTTCCAAGAAGCGCTCCAGGCCCGTGGAAAAGTTGTCGTAGCCGACCACGCTGTGCCCGTCGGCCAGCAGGCGGTCCACCAGGTTGCTGCCGATGAAGCCGGCCGCGCCGGTGACCAGGACCTTGGATCGGGGAGGGATCATGCCTCAGCTCCAGCCGCTGGCCGCCAAGCCGAGGCGATGGCCAGGTTGCAGAATTGGAAGGGCAGGAAGGCGAGCGGGAAGAACCTGTGCCAAGCGGGCTTGAAGCGCTTCTTGAGCTCTGACTCTATCTCCACCGCCAGGTTCACATGCTCGCTGGCGATCACCGGGCCGTAGGGCATGCCGAAGGTGCGCTCGAAGAGCGGGCGCGCCGAGAGGTTGCGCCCCAGGGTGTAGGCCATGCTGCCCTCGCAAGGGATGACCACCTGGAACACCCCGCCCGGGGCCAGCAGGCGGGCCACCTCATCCAGGGCCTTGGGTAGGTCGGGCAGATGCTCGAGCATGTGCACCGCGATGACCCGGTCAAAGCTGGCCGCCGGGAAGGGCAGGCCAAGCTGGATGTCGCCCACCACCACCTTGACCTCCGGGAAGCGCTGCGCGATGCGCTCTGCCATCTCCGGCCTCAGCTCGTTGGCGGTGTAGCTCTGGCGCGACAGGTCCTCAAACTCGATGTGCGCGCCCAAGCCCGCGCCGATCTCCAGGGTGCGGCAGCCCTGGGGCACTGGCAAGCGGAAAGCGCTCTGGTGGTTGAAGCGCTCCACGATGGCGTGATGCGCCGGCAGATGGTCATGCCAGAGGGTCATGAAGCGCTCGCGGGCCTCTGCCTGCTCGCGCGTGAGCCGCGGGACGACCTTGGGCCATTGGTAGCGGGGGGTCGCTGGCTGAAGGGCCATCAGCGCCACCTCCCCAAGCGGGCGCTCATGGCTTTGCCCGCTTCATTCGCTTGGGGCCTCGGCGCAAGTCGCGCTCAACGATGTAGGCCGGCCGGCCCTTCACCTCATCATAGATGCGGCCGACGTACTCGCCCAAGATGCCCAGCGAGAGCAGCTGGACCCCGGCCAAGAAGGTGACCACCACCACGGTGGTGGGCAGGCCGGGGGTCAGGTCGAAATGCAGCACCCATTTTTGGATCACGTACCAGATGCCCAGCAGGAAGCTCGTGAAAGAGACGAGGAATCCGAGGATGGAGGCCATCTGGAGAGGGCGGCTGGAGAAGCCCACCACCCCGTTGATGCCGATCTTCAGGGAGCCTAAGAAGCGGTTGTAGTTGCCCGGGCCGTGCGCGCGCTCATCACGGTCATAGAGCAGCTCATATTGCCGGAAGCCGACGTAAGCCACCAGGCCGCGCAAAAAGCCGTTGGTCTCCTTGAGGGAGCGCAGCGCCGCCAGCGGCCGCGGGCCGAGCAGCCGGAAATCGCCGGTATCCTGGGGGATGCGCACCTCGGTGATGGCGTGGATGAGGCGGTAGCCAAAATGGGCCACCAGGCGCTTGACCAAGGTCTCGCCCTTGCGCGAGCGGCGGCGAGCATAGACCACGTCCCAGCCCTCGTCCTTCCACAGCCGGAACATCTCGGCGATGAGCTCTGGCTGGTCCTGCAGGTCAACATCGATGACCACCGCGGCTTCGCCGCTGGCCTGATGCAGGCCGGCCATGGTGGCGGCGGGCTGGCCAAAGCGCCGCGAGAAGACCAGCAGGCGGATCGCGGGGTCTTCCTGCATGGCGCGCTGGATGGCGGCCTCGGTGCCGTCCGGGCTGGGGTCCAGGCAGAAGATGACTTCGTAGCCTGCCTTCAGCCCGCGCAGCACCGGCAGCAGACGGTCTAGGAAGGGCTTGATGTTGGCCTCTTCCTTGTAGACCGGGACCACCACGCTGAGCGCGACGCCCCTGCGCCGGGCTCTCTTGCCTCTTGCCTCATTCGCCATGGAACACCTGATAAGCGCGCTTCATGGCGCCAGCCTGGCACCAAAAGGCGTCATTCCACTCGAAGGGCCTGCCAAAGGAATCGCGGTGGTCCTGGGAGAAGCGGTCGAAATCGCGCGCGCCCTGGCCCAGGCCCTGGCTTGCCCAGCGGTGGGCATAGATCTTCTGCCCTTCCTCGATGTGGTCTGCCAGCAGGTTGACCAACACCGCCTCTTCGTTCCAGTTGCCGTCCATGTAGGCGAGCTCGCCCGGCCGGGTGGGCGCCATCACCGTGGGGTAGAGCCGCTTGGGCAGGCCCCTGCCCAGCGCCCAGTCGCTCACCCATTTCTTGAGGTCCATCCATGGGCTGCGCCCCGGGGTATCCCTGAAGCGCACCCGGGCATCGCGCGGCAGCACATCATGCACATGCAAGAGCGCGTCATCGGCGGCTTTGCTCACCACGTCCTTGAAGAACCAGCGGAAGAACCAGGCATCGTGCAGGCCGTCCAAGAAGCAGATGGAGGCCTTCTCGATGCCCTGCACCTTGGCGATCTCTTGCGTGGCATCGCCCACATGCAGCTCCACCTGGCCCGCCACCTGGAAGCGGGTGAAGTTCCTGGCCGCGGCCGCGGCCACGGGCGCATCCAGCTCAAAGGTGTGGACCACGCCCTGCCCGTTCCGCTTGAGGGCCAGCCCAGTGATGACCGTGGAATAGCCCGAGCTGGTGGCCACCTCGACCATCAGGCTGGGCTTGACCGCCCGCACCAGGCAGTACAGCAGCTGGGCGCTGAACCATTCATACTGGCCGCCCGTGGGCCAGATGCTGCGGTCCTGCCGGCCCTCGGCGAGCGGGCGCAGCTCCTGGGCCTCGGCCCCATATTCCCTCAGCGCCGCTTGGGCGATGTCATGCAATGTGGCCACCTTCGCTCCAAAGCTCTAGTCCATGCTGGCCCTGCGGCAGCGCTGCCTGTCAGGGCTTCTTCTTTTCGGAGACCCGGCGCAGGGCCTGGGCCAGATAGAAGTAGGCCCACCGTGGATAATGGGTCCCGAGGAATTTATGCCGCCAATACAGCCATCGATCCGAGCTGAAAGGCCTGCCCCCATTGAGCCGGTTGTTCGCGAATACGGCATCCCCCGCCACGCGGTGAAAGCTGGTGAACCCCACCAGCGAGAAGCCTTGGGCATTCAGAAAGGCCTTAAGGTCCTGGAAGAGGGGCTGACCCACGTAAAGCTGCCTGAATTCCACTTCCATATGGATGAGGCTGACATCCGCCAGCCGCTCGCCCAGGCCCTGGAGGGCCATGAGCTCCGCGCCTTGGATGTCCATCCACATCAGGTCCACCTTGGGGATGCCCTGGGATTCCAGGTAGCCATCCAGGCGGATGGCCTCCACCTGGATCTCCTTCTGGACGATCTCCTCATCCACCCACTGGTTGTCGACCTTGAAGAGGGAGCTGGCGCCCGGGTTGCCATCCGCCCAGACCGAGCGCGACCGCTCCTTGTCCACTGCCATGAAGGTCAGCGTCCCTGCCTGATCGCTGACCGCCTTTTCCACCAGGCGTATCCTGGGCTGCTGCGCGGTCGCGCGGCGGCAGGCGGGCAGGGTGTCAGGGTTGCACTCAAAGGCGTGCACCACCGCCTTTGGGAAGCGCTGGCAGAAGCCCAGGCTCTCCTCGCAATCCCTGGCGCCAAGCTCAAAGATGGTCGACACCTCGCCGGCCTCCATGAACCTCCGGCTCATCCGCGCGAACTTCAGCAGGCTGGCTTCCATGGCGACCTCATTCAGCAGCCCGCACGCCTTGTGCGGGCAAGACCCGGGCTTGAGAACAGGGCCCCCGGCGGCCCAGGCTGGTGATGGCTTCAAGAACGTCCTCGACCTTGACCCCGCCCAGGCAGGGCGGCTCCCCATAAGGGCAGGCCGCTTTGTAGCATTCCCGGCAGGCAACGTCGCGCCGCAGGCTCACCATGCGAGGGGTGCCCCAAGGCTCCCAAGCCCCCACCGGCTCCTTGTAAGTGAAGAGAGCCACCACCGGGGCGCCTGCCAGGGCTGCCATATGCATGGGCGCCCCATCATTGCCCACGAAAAGCCGCGCGCGCCCCATCAGCTCGATGCTCTCCCGCACCGAGAAGAGCCCGGCGGCGTTGTACACCCGGGGCCCCAAGCCCTGGGCCAGCCGCAGATTATAGCTGGCATCCTCGCCAGCCCCGGCCAGCACCACCGAGCCCCGGCGCAGCAGATGCCGCGCCACCGCTTTGAAGCGCTCGGCTGGCCAGACCTTCATGGCCAGCTTGCTGTGGGGATAGAGCACGGAAAAGCGGCCCGCCTTCCTCTCAGCAAGGAAGCGCGCCACCTTCCGCTTCTCACCAGGGCTAAGCTGAAGGTAAGGCCGCTGATCCCCGCGCTGGCTCTCATCCACCGGCAAGCCATAGAGCTTTTGCAGGCAGAAATATTGATTCGCCGCCGGGTCGCCCGCAGGGCTGTCGCCATCACCCATGCCCTGCACGGCGCGCAGGCCCAGGGGCAGGGCCAGCAGCCAGCGCTTCAGCCGCAGCTCCCAGGCGCTATTGCGCCAGAAGGGCAGGTAAAGGATGCGGCGGCCGCTGAGGCCCAGCCGCCCTCGCAAGCGGGCAGCGTCTGCCAGGTACTCAGGCAGGCTGGCGGTGCTGGCCAAGTGGACCTGCCCAAAGCGGCCCTGGCCAAAGAGCGCGGCCACCGGATCGAAGCGCTGGCGGTTGAGGATCAGCAGGTCGATGTCCTTTTCAGGCACCCCCAAGCCTTCGGTCAATGCCCGAAGGAAGGGCGCCACCACCAGGAAATCTCCCAGGTGGCAGCTCCTCACCAAGAGGTAGCGATCCCCCGGCTTGTGCGCTCGCTTTAGGTCAAAGGGCTCAGCCAGCATGGCTCACCAAAAGTCTGCCACCAAGGCCTGCAACAGGATGGTTGAAAGGAAGCCCAGCGAGGCGCATGCCACCAGCGCTGCCCAGCGAGGCCGCTCTGCGCCCCCCCTTGTGGGGGGCTTGGGAGCCAGCGCGCTCGCGGCCGCCAAGGCCGCATACAGGACCCCAAATTGGAGGATGCGCTGGGCTTCTGAGTTTGCGTAGCCCCAGAGGAACAGGCCCACCAAGAGCGGGATCGTCAAAGCGGCCAAGACGCTGCGGAGAGTGACCGACCACAGGCTGCTCAATGCCTGGTAGGCCAGGAGGCCTGAGAGCGCCAAGCCCAGGTATCCCCCATAAAGCAGCATGCCGCCCCAGGACCAGAAATCGAAGGGCCGATATTGCATGCTGAGAAAGGCGATGTCTCGCGCGACCTTGACCACGGACAGGTAGTTGAATTCCCGGCCTGTCCAGAGCCAGAAGAGGTCATAAGCAGCCAGGGCGCTGGCCAGCAGCAGCCCCAAGCGCAGGATCAGCCAGCCCACCAGCCCTGGGAGGCTGCGCGCGCGCTGCCATCCTAGGGCCAGGGCCACCAGGCAAAGGAAGACCAGATGCACCGCAAAGATGGTGGAGATCAAGGCGGCTGCAAACAGCATCACCCCAGCGGCCAAGATCCAATGCCAAGCATCTTGGGTGATGCCCTCCACAAAAGCCCACATCACCAGGCCCAAGACCAGCGTCTCCAAAGGGTCAATGGTGGCCCCGGAAAGGACAAGGCTGCTGGGGGAGCTCAAGTAGAGCAGGGCTGCTGCCACGCCATAAAAATCAGACCCCAACAGGCGGCGGGCGGTGAAGAACAAGGGGACCACCGTGAGGCTGGACAGCGTCATGACCCACAGCGCCACCACCCAAGGCTGGCCCGCAGAGAGCGCCTTGAGCGCCCAGAAGACCAGCACGGCCCCCGGCGGCTTGGTCTTGGCATGCCCCGTCTCCTGGGTGAGCTGGAAGGAATTGTAGTGCCTCGCATATTCTGCGGGGCTGATGCCCTTGGCCTCGAGCCGGCCCGCGGTGGCCAGGTAATCCGAGTTGATGGAGCTCACCTTGAGGGGCAGGATGCCCAGCCCCTGGGTGCTCAAACCGGCCATAAAGAATTTGCCTGCCAGCGCCGCCGCGAATAAGAAAGCCAGCCAGCGCCGCCTGCTGGCTTTGAAAGCCGCCAGATAGGCGGCCCCCGCTAATAGGGCTAAGGAGCCTGCCAGGGCCGCCACCAAGCCACCCCATTGATGGAAAGGGCTGGTGGGAATGTCATTGGCCATCTCTCCGCGAGCGCGGAACAGCCATTCTGTCCCCTGCTCAGGATTGAGCCTGGGGAAGCGCGCCTTGCCCAGGGCCGCCGCCAGGGGGATGACAATCGCCAGCGCCAAGAACACCCATGGCAGGCCCTTAAGCCGCTCGCGCGCAGCCGGTGCCCGGCCCAAGGCCGGTTCCAAGTCCCAGGACCAAGGCTGGCGCGGCCCTGCCGCAAAGGCCAGCAGGCAGGCGCTGCCCGCAGAGAAGAACATCATGGGAAGGCTGGTGAATGGGCTAAAGAGCTGGAGCTGCAAGCCGGCCACGAACAAGCCCAAGCCAGCTGTCAAAAGCAGCCAGCGCCAAGCGCTGAGCGCGCGGTGCCGACCCAGCCGGAGGGCTCTGAGGGCTGCGAACCATAAGGGGGCAAAGATGCAAGCCAGCGAGAACATCTCGCCCAGCCCCAGCAATTGGCTGCTGTCCCGGAAGCGCAGCTGCAGATAGCCAAGGCTGACCGCCACAAGAATCGCCAAGCCTGCGGCAGCCCATAAGCCCAAGCCCGCTTGCGGGCCTTGTGTTGTCTCCGCTTTGACCATTTTCAGCTTTCTGTCACGGGAATATCGGAAGCCGCCAAGGCGCGATCAAAGATGCCCCCCCAATCCAGGCCGGCGGCAAAGTGCAGGCCCTGCCTGCGGCAGCGGCCCCTGAAGCGCGCATCCTTGAGCAGGCGCACGCAGGCCCCGACCAGCGCTTCTTGGGTGTAGTCAATGGCCAGGCCCATGGGCCTGGCCTCGATCTCCTCGGCGATCAAAGGCACGCGGGTGATGACCACCGGCAAGCCAGCGGCCAGGTACTCCTTGGGCTTGGCCGGGTCAGCCCAATGGCTGTAATTTTCGGCATCCGGCAGATAGGGCGCCAGGCCCGCCTGATACTGGGGAAGTGCCGCCAGCAGCTCGGCGTGCTCTTTGACAAAGCCGTGGAACACCACCGCCTGGCCCAAGCCCAAACGCCCTGCCAAGGCTTTGAGCTCCCCTTCATAGGGCCCGGAGCCATAGATGTGCAATTCCGCGCCCTTCACCTGCTTGCGGATGGCGGACAGGCTCTCGATGGCCAGTTGCACGCCCTTGCTCTTCTCCAAATGGCTCACCACCACCAGCCGCGGCGCGCGGGCAGCGGCGGGCGCCTTCTTCCAGGGCACGCTGACGCCGATGGGCACCTCCACCAACTGCTCTCGCTTGGCTCCGCGAGCCAGCTTGGCCTCGCGCATGCGGCTGCCCAGCACCCAGACGCGATCCGCATGCAGACAGCAGAAAACATCCATCCGGCCATAGATCCAGTTGAGCAGCGGGTTGGCAAAGCGCTGCGGCGTGTGGTCAATGACATAATAGACCACCTGGTCCACCAATCCCAAGCCGCGCAAAGCGATGGCCACCGCTGCATTCAGGTTGTCCAAGGCCACCACGGTCCGCACCCTGCCCAGGGCCTTCACCGCAGTTCGGATGCGCAGCGGGTCCTTGAGCATCTGGCCCACGATGCCCCCTGGATGGGGGGCCCAGGGCTGGCGCCAGAGCTCCTTGCCTGCGCGCCAATAGGAAAGGTCCCCATGGCTCAAGCGGCTATGATAGAAGGGCAGCTCCAAGAGCGCCGCATCCGCCCGCCGGCGCCCCAGCGCCCGCACCAGGTGGTGCGCCGGGGTGTCCTCGCCAGCGGTGTGGGTGATGACCAGGATGCCAGCTTCAGAGCCCAAGCGCCGCCTCGGGCTTGAGCGCCTGTGGCGGGACGAGCTCCCAGCCCCAGAGCTCCGCGCCTTTCAGGTCCTGGGCCCGCCACTCAAAGGCCATCTGCATCCGCCCCGGGGTGGAGAAACGGATGCGGATGGGATGCAGGCCCGGCTGGAGCCGGATGGACCCCAGCATGCGCGCGGGGGGCTTCACCAAGGGCGAGCTGCCCATGATGGAGACCGGCTTGCCATCCACCTCCACCAGGGCGAAATTGTCCCCGGTGGTGGCGAAGCGGAAGGAATAATCGCCGGCCTGGCGCACGCGCACCCAGCCGCTCCACACCGTGCTGTTGGCCTTGAGGGGATTGTCCAGCCAATAGCCCACGATGCCAGGGTCCACCTTCTCCACCGGCGGGCCCTGCCATTCCTGCCCGGCATAGACCTTGGCCAGCAGGCCCATGGGCTCCTGCCAGCGGCCCAGGTCGGTGGGGTACACAACGGTGTCCACCGTGCCATCGGTCTTAAAGTAAGGCAAGACCCCAAAGACCTCCTGGCGCCGCCATCCGACCGACCACGGCGCAGTGCCAGAGAGCCATTCAAGCCTGAAGCCATGCAGGCCAGCGGCCAGCATCACCGTCTTCTTGCCAGCCGTGGAGGACACCAGCGTGCCATCCAGGTAGAGCCGTGCCTGGCAGCCAGCCGGCAGGGTGAAGGTCGAGCGGTTGAAAAGATAATTGATGAGGGTGCCTTCCCACACGCCCGAGGCAGCGCCGGTGGGGGTGGTGCCAAGCCCAGCCACCACCGCGTCCATGGTCACTGCCATGGGGCTGCCTTGCAAGCGCGCCTGCGGGTAGTAAGTGGCCTTCAGCTGGTGCGAGGCGATGACCTCCGCCTGGGGCACATCCCATGCCTTGAAGAGCAGGGATGTGGGCTCCAGCTTGTTCAGCAGGTCGCGCTCGCGCCCGCCAGGGTAAAAGGCCTTGGGGATCTCCAGCGCCTGCAGGTAGCGGTCCGAGAAGGCGTAATAGATGCTGTGGTCCAAGTCTTCCCGGGCCGGCAGGCATTCTGCGACCTCCGCGTGGCTGCGGATGGCGGTGGGAGCCCCGCGCAGGGGTTGGCTGAAGAGACGGCAGGGGTCATGCCCGGCGGAGAAGCCCTCGCTCAAGAAATCGACCTTGTAGCCGGGCCCGAGATGCCCGGCCTCCATGCCGATGGTGGTGGGCAGAACGTCAAAGGAGACATCATGGCGCACCGCCTGCCAATAAGCCTTGAGATTGGCCCGGCCCGCCAAAAGGGCGATGGCGATCAGCCCCAAGGTGGCCAGCACCAGCCCGGCGCCCTTGAGCAGCTTGCGCAAAAAGAGGTCGGCGCGCGCCAGCACCGGCGCCACCATCATGAAGATGATGCTGATGTTGCCGCTGGTGCGCAGAGATTGGGGCGCCTCCACCGAGAGGATGGAATTGAGGGCGATGGTGTAGAAGAGGATCAGCACCATGCCATAGTAGGGCCGCCGCCAATAGTAGACCGCGAAGATGAAGCCCAGGGCCCAGAAGATGCCGGTCCAAAAATCAAGCAGCGGGGCCGGGGCCAGGATGTTGTCCCGCGTGCGGGCATCCCCCTCATGGTTGAACATGTACATGTTGAGCTTGAAATTCTGCAGCAGGCCCTGGCCCATGTCGCGCGGGGAGCTGGTGTTGTCGGTGTTGGCGATGGAGACTTCCTTCACCCGGTTGAAGGCCTGGGCTGGCTGGCGGGAATAGCCCACCAGCACCACCGAGACCATCACCCA
>CAYXCT010000002.1:0-31406 GCA_964463435.1 uncultured bacterium
GCCCTATGCCATGCAAAGACTGATTGCCATGAAAAACCGTTTTCGGATCGCATGGGCCTGCGACACAGACCATGACCGCCATGGCATCGTGACACCAGGGACGGGCCTGCTACCCCCCAACCATTACCTTTCAGCCGCGGCCAGCTACCTGTTCCAGCACCGCCCGCGCTGGAGCAAGGGCGTGGCCGTGGGCAAGACCCTGGTGAGCAGCCAGATGATAGACCGTGTGGCCACGAAGCTGGGGCGCAAGCTTTATGAGGTCCCGGTCGGCTTCAAGTGGTTCGTGGACGGGCTCTTGGACGGCTCCCTGGGCTTCGCGGGCGAGGAGAGCGCCGGCGCCAGTTTCTTGCGGCTCGACGGCAGCGTCTGGACCACGGACAAGGACGGGATTGTGCCGGCGCTGCTCGCAGCCGAGATCTGCGCGCGCACCGGTCGGGACCCAGGGGAGCACTATCAGGACCTTGTGCGTGAATTCGGGGAGCCGGCCTATGCCTGCGTGGAGGCGCCCGTTGATGCGGGGCAAAAGCTGCGCTTGGCGGCCCTAGAGGCGAACCCATCGGTGCTGACCGAGCTGGCCGGGGAAAAGGTAGCCTCGATCCTCACCCGGGCGCCGGGCAATGGCGCACTCATTGGCGGGCTCAAAGTGTCGGCCCCTAGCGGCTGGTTCGCGGTGCGGCCCTCTGGGACCGAGGACACCTACAAGATCTACGGCGAGAGCTTCAAGGGCGCTGAGCACTTGTGCCAGATCTTGGAGGAGGCCCAGTCCTTTGTGGACAAAGCGCTGGCCGTAAAGCCGCGCCGGGCGAAAAACTCTGGCCCGGCGAAGAAGGGGGCCAAGCATGCTTGACGACAAATCTGTTGGGATGGATGGATGCGGCTCCACGGCCAGGGACGTGGGCGGTTACGATGCGCTGGCCGGCTTGGCCTTGAACATGCGGGCTTCCTGGAACCACGCCGCCGACGACATCTGGCGCGGACTGGATCCGGCCCTGTGGGAGCGCACCCAAAACCCCTGGGTGGTCCTTCAGACGGTGTCCCGCGATAAAATCAAGCAGATGCTGGGGGATCCGGCTTTCCGGGCGCGCGTGGACGCGCTGGTGGAGGCCCGGAGCCGGGTCTTGAAGACCCCGGGCTGGTTCCAACGCGAGCACCCAAAGGCGCCCCTGCGCTGCGTCGCCTACTTCAGCATGGAATTCATGTTGAGCGAGGCCCTGCCCATCTATTCGGGCGGCCTGGGCAACGTGGCCGGGGACCAGTTGAAGGCCGCCAGCGACCTGGGCGTGCCCGTGGTGGGCGTGGGCCTGCTCTTTCAACAAGGCTATTTCCGCCAGGTGATCGGGCGTGTCGGCAGCCAGCAGGCATTCTACCCCTACAACGACCCCGGGCAGCTGCCCATCAGCCCCCTGCGGCAGGCCAATGGGGAATGGCTGCGCCTGGAGATCGCCTTGCCCGGCGGCTCCTTCTGGCTGCGGGCCTGGCAGGTCGAAGTCGGGCGCGTGCGGCTCTACCTCTTGGACAGCAACGATGCGGCCAACCATCCCATCCACCGCGGCATCATTAGCCAGCTTTACGGCGGCGGCCCCGAGCTGCGCCTGCAGCAGGAAATGGTGTTGGGCATGGGCGGCTGGCGCATGCTCACCGCTCTGGGCCTCAAGCCGGAGGTCTGCCATTTGAACGAAGGGCACGCGGCCTTTGCCGTGCTGGAGCGGGCCCACGCCTTCATGCAGGAGAGCGGGCTGCCCTTTGACGCGGCCCTGGACGCCACCCGGGCTGGCAACGTCTTCACCACGCACACGGCCGTGGCCGCGGGCTTCGACCTTTTTGAGCCCGCTCTGGCTGAACAGTATCTGACCCGCTACGCGGAAAAAAGGCTGGGCATCCCAGTCCAGGACCTGCTGGCGCTGGGCCGACGGGACCGCCATGACACATCGGAGCGCTTCAACATGGCCTACCTGGCGCTGCGCGGCTGCGCCGCGGTCAATGGCGTGAGCCAGCTCCACGGCAAGGTCAGCCGCCAGATCTTCGCGCCCCTTTTCCCGGGTTGGCCCATCGCGGAAGTGCCGGTGGGCCATGTCACCAACGGCGTCCACATGCCCACCTGGGATTCGGCCCTGTCCGACAAGCTCTGGTCCGAAGCCTGCGGGAAGGACCGCTGGCTGGATACCAAGGCGGGGCTGGAGGAGGACATCCTACGGATCCCAGACGGCCAGCTCTGGCTCTTCAGGGCCGATTCGAGGAAGGCCTTGGTGGGCTACGCCCGGGACCGCTTGGCAGGTCAGCTGGCATCCTCGGGCATGCCGGCGCAGGCCGTGGAGGAGGCCAGGCTGCTCTTGGATCCGGACGCATTGACCCTGGGATTCGCGCGCCGCTTTGCGGCCTACAAGCGGCCCAATCTGCTGCTCAAGGACCGGGCCCGGCTGCTGCGGCTGCTCAGCAATCCCGGGCAGCCGGTGCAGCTGATCATCGCCGGCAAGGCGCATCCCGAGGACGGGACGGGCCAGGAGCTGATCCAAGAATGGATCAGCTTCATCCGCAGCCCGGCGGCCCGGCCCCACGTCATCTTCCTGTCGGACTACGACATGCATCTCACCGAACGCCTGGTGCAGGGCGTGGATGTGTGGGTCAACACGCCGCGCAGGCCGTGGGAGGCCTGCGGCACCAGCGGGATGAAGGTTCTCGTCAACGGCGGCCTCAACCTCTCTGAATTGGACGGATGGTGGGCCGAGGCCTATGCCAAGGGCCTCGGCTGGGCCTTGGGGGACGGTCGGGAGCACGGCGATGATCCGGCCAGGGACGCGGTCGAGGCGGATGCGCTTTATGGATTGCTGGAAAACGAAGTGATACCGGAGTTTTACACCCGGGGCGATGACGGCGTCCCCACCGCCTGGGTCGGCCGCATCCGGGCGAGCATGGCCAAATTGACGCCGCGTTTCTCCGCTGGGCGGGCTGTGCGGGACTACACGGAGGGCTACTACCTTCCCGCCGCAGAGCGCTTCGCCGCGCGGAGCGCCGGCAAGGGGGCGCTGGCTGCCCGCATCGCGGCTTGGCGCCGGGACTTGGACCAGAAATGGGGCGGCCTGCGTCTGGGCAAGATGAAGGTGCGAACCCCTGGCCAGGGTCGCTGCTTTGAGGTCGAGGCCCGCCTCAACGGGCTGGATCCTAAGGCCGTCAGGGTGGAGCTTTATGCCGAGGGGGCCGGAGGTGGCGCGCCTGAGCGCCACGTCATGGAGCCCGTTTCGGCCCCCTCGGGCGGGCCAGCCCTACTCTATGCCGCTCATGTGGGCGGCAGCCGACCGGACACGGATTACACGGCCCGGGCATGGCCATGCTTTGAAGGCTTGGAGGGCCCTCTGGAGGAGGCCCGCGTGCTCTGGCAAAGCCGGTGAGGGCCCCCAGCGGGACCTTGGCGACTATCTGTCGCAGGCCACCGAGCGCGCTGACCGAGCCGGGAATGATTTTCCGTGAAAATGAGTGCTTCCATTGGGAATAAGCGAGTCTAGCAGGACATATAAGGATGAGGCATTTTCTTTTCGCATTTTTCAAGTCCGCAAAGCTTGACGTAAATTTTAGCCCTTCCTTGGCTGATTTATGAGGAATCTCCCATGAGCATGCAAGAAATAGTGGCCACGGCAAAGGCTTTGATGGCAGAAGGCTGCGGTATTTTGGCCATGGATGAGAGCATCAACACCTGTGACCGCCGTTTCGAGGCCCTCGGCATCCCCCAAACCATTGAAATGCGACGTGACTACAAGTGCTGATGGATGGCGATCACAATATGCGGCGTTGTTACTGGGTCACCGAAATGGTCTTGCACGCTGTCTTTGCCGAGCTTGACGCCCAACGGGTCGAGCTGGAAGGCATGTTGCTAAAACCCAACATGGTGCTCCCTGGCAGGGCCTCGGCCGAACAGGTAAGCGTGCATGAGGTGGCCAACGCTACAGTGCAATGCTTGTTAGCATCCGTGCCTGCAGCGGTGTCTGGAATCGCCTTCTTATCTGGGGCCAGATCCCTGAGCTGGCCACGGATCGGTTGTCGATCATGAATAGGCCTTTTTGTGACAGGCTGCCTTGGCGCTTGACCTTCTTATTTTCCCGCGCACTGCAGGAGCCTGTGCTTTCCTTCCGGAAGGGAGATCCGGCTCGTGCGGCCCAAGCCCAGCAGGTGCTACTTGAACGGGCAGCCGCCAATTCCATAGCGAGTAGGAGCTAACCCTTTGGCGGCCATGAGACGGCGCAGTTCAGACCTAAGAATTCACTCAATCTACCGTGGGGGAGGCGCGACATGTTGGACACAGCCAAGTCACTCAAGGGCTACCGTCTGCAGGGCAAGGATGGGAGCTTAGGCAAGGTCGAAGAATTCTACTTCGACGACAAGCATTGGGCGGTCCGTTATCTAGTGGCTGATACAGGGGGGTGGCTATCAGGCCGGCAAGTCCTGATAGCCCCGCATGCGTTGGGCACCGTTGACCGGCAGGCACGGGCTATTTTAGTTCATTTAACAAAAAAACAGATTGAGGGAAGCCCATCCCTCGATACGGACAAGCCGATCTCAAAACAATTTCAAGAATCTTACTATTCATACTACGGGTGGCCGATCTATTGGAGCGGGATCTCTATGTGGGGGGTCTCTCCCTATCTCATTCCTGAGCCCCGGAAATCCCCGGTCATGGCGGAGAAGCATGATGCCTGGGATCCGCATCTGCGCAGCACCCGCCATGTCACCGGGTTCACCGTGGCCGCAAAGGATGGGGAAATCGGCCATATCGAAGATTTCGTCATTGATGATGAATCCTGGGCCATCCGCTACCTTGTTGTCGCCACCCACGATTGGTGGCCGGGGAAAAAGGTCCTGGTTTCACCGAAATGGATCGAGCGCATCACCTGGGACCCCATGGGGACCATGAAGGTCAATCTGAGCCGCGACGCCCTCAAAAGCTCCCCGGAATATACCGACGTTTCCCTGCTGACCCGGGATCATGAGAAAGAGCTGCACCTGCATTATAAGGTCCCGGAATATTGGGCTAAAGAAAAGCCTGCCCAGAGTCCCCGCTAGGTTTCACTGCTTGAGGAGCCATCCGCGGGCGGAGCAAGGTCAAATTCAAACACAACTCTTTCAAGAGGTTGTTAATGAAAAAAAGGCTCTTTTGGGCGCTCGCACTTTGCTGCGTCGCGGGCACATCATCGCTTTTTGCGGCGGATTCAACGGCTGCTCCTGGCATCGTGGCCAAGATAAAATCCCATTACCGCATCTACAAGCTGGAAGACCGCATCACTCATCAGCGCGCGCGGATCAAGCAGGGGATTGCCGACAAGACGCTGACAGATGCCCAGGCAGCGGCCGACCGCCTCGTGCTGAAGTCTGTCACGGCCGCGATCAAGGCCGATGCCAAGGCCAAGGGCGCGAAGGCGATCATGTCCAAAGCGCAATACAACGCTTACAACAGCTCCTTGGATGCGAACTCCACCGCCATCGCCGAGGAAAAGCAGTACTACTATTACTATGGCCCTTACGCCGATTGGGGCCGGGACTACCTGTACTATGATGACCCCTATGCTGCCCCGTCAGCGCCGGCGCCTGCCGTGTCTGAAATGGAAAAAGCCCATCCGAGGATATTCGAATTGAAGGACCGCATCAAGGATCAGCGCGCACGAATCGAGCAGGGCCTGAAAGATGCCTCGCTAACCCAGGATCAGGCCAAGGACGGGCGCAAGCTCCTGGCGTCCCTCGAGAAGCAGATCAACACAGACTACAAAGCCAATGGTTCTAAGAGCATGTCCAAGGATAAGTACGATTCCTACAATGCCACCCTGGACAAGAATTCCAAGCTCTTGCGCGAGCAAAGGGGCTTCTATTATTACTACGGCCCTTATGACCAGCAATATACCTACTGGAATTAGGAGATAACCGTGAAGACCAGCCCATTTGCCAGCCAGCCAGCTGCGGCAGCTATGCCCGAGAATGGGCCCATGTTGGAGCTGGCTGCGGGTATCAGCGCCCTGAGCATGGACCGCCCGTGAACGCGGGCCTGGTCCTTTCGGTGCAGGGAAGCGTGGTGGACGTGAGCTTTGAAGGCGCTCTGCCTCTGATCCATTCCTTGCTCCGGGCTGGAGCGCGGGGAGAGGTCGCCATCGAGGTGCTGGAGCAGCGCGATGCCCACCAGGTGCGGGGGATCGCTTTGACCCCGACCCAAGGGCTGGCGCGGGGGGCGGCGGTCACGGACACTGGCGCCCCGCTCAAGGCGCCGGTTGGCAAGGCCATCCTCTCGCGGATGTTCGATGTGTTCGGGCGGGCCATCGACCGGATGCCCGAGCCGCAGGGCCTGGAATGGCGCTCGGTCCACCGGGCGCCGCCCTCTTTGGCCCGCCGCAGCACCGAGAGCGAGATCTTCGAGACTGGCATCAAGGTCATCGACGTGCTGATGCCCCTGGAGAAGGGCGGCAAGGCCGGCCTTCTTGGCGGCGCCGGGGTCGGCAAGACGGTGCTCCTCACTGAGATGATCCATAACATGGCCCGGACGCAGCAGGGTGTCAGCATCTTCTGCGGCATCGGCGAGCGCTGCCGCGAGGGCCAGGAGCTTTACAGCACCATGAAGGAGGCGGGGGTCCTGCCCAACATGGTGATGGTGTTCGGCCAGATGGATGAGCCTGCCGGCAGCCGCTTCCGCGTGGGGCTGGCCGCGCTGACCATGGCCGAATACCTGCGGGATGACGAGCGCCGCGATGTGCTGCTGCTGGTGGACAACATCTTCCGCTTCATCCAGGCGGGCATGGAGGTGTCGGGCATGATGGGCAAGATGCCCTCGCGCCTGGGCTACCAGCCGACCATGGGCACGGAGCTTGCCGGCTTCGAGGAGCGCATCGCCAATACCGACAGCGGCGCCATCACCTCCATTCAGGCAGTCTATGTGCCCGCAGACGACTTCACCGACCCGGCGGCCGTGCACACCTTCTCCCATCTCTCTGCCTCGGTGGTCCTGTCGCGCAAGCGCGCTGGGGAGGGGCTGTATCCGGCCATCGACCCCACTCAATCCAGCTCCAAGATGGCCACGCCTGGCATCCTTGGCGCGCGCCATTATGGGCTGGCCCAGGAGATCCGCAAGACCCTGGCGCAGTACGCCGGACTGAAGGACATCATCGCCATGCTGGGGCTGGAACAGCTCTCGCCTGCTGACCGTGACGTGGTCGGCCGGGCCCGGCGCCTGGAGCGCTTTCTGACCCAGCCATTCTTCACCACCGAGAAATTCAGCGGCTTGAAGGGCAAGTTCGTCAGCCTCAAGGACGCGCTGGACGGCTGCGAACGGATCCTTAAAGACGAGTTCAAGGGCCATCCGGAGAGCGCGCTTTACATGATCGGCCCGATCAGCGAGGTGAAGGCCCAGGCCAAGCCTGAAGCCAAGCCTGAGACCGCTGCCGGAGCCAAGCATGAATCTTAAGATCCTGTTGCCATTTCAGGTATTCACTGACTTGCACGATGTGTCCGATGTGGCCGTGGAAACCACGGCGGGGTCTTTTGGGTTCCTGCCGCATCGCCTGGACTGCGTGGCCGCGCTAGTGCCAGGGATCCTCTATTACCAAAGCGCGGCCAAAGGGGAGGTCTACCTTGGCGTGGATGAAGGCGTGCTGGTGAAGACCGGGCAGGACCTGCTCATCTCCGTGCGCAACGCCCTGGCGGGAACGGACTTGGGCCAGCTCCGCGAGGCCGTGGACAAGGATTTCCACCGCCTGGGCACTCAGGAGATGCAGCTGCGCGCTTCGGCCGCGAAAATGGAAGGCCAGCTCGCCCACCAGCTTTTGATCTTTGAAAATGAGTGAGGGCCCCGGGCTGGAGCCGACCGGGACGCCCTTGGGCCGGGCCATCGGCGCCAAGGCCGCGCGCAAGCTAAGGGCTCAAGGCCAGGCTCAGACGGTTTGGTTTGGGCTGGGAATGATGGGCCTGATCGGCTGGTCAGTGGCCATCCCGACCCTCTTGGGGGTCGCGCTTGGCCTCTGGCTCGACCGGGAGCAATCCGGGGGGCATTCCTGGACCTTGGCCCTGCTGGCTGCCGGGTTGGCGCTGGGCTGCTTGAACGCCTGGCATTGGATGGGCCAGCAGGACCGCGAGATGGGGGAGGACCGTGGCGATGACAAGCCGTGAAGCCTGGGCCTGGGCGCTGTCCTTGGGGGGAGGGGGGCTATTGGGGGTGATGTATTTCGGCGGCCTCTGGTGGACCGTGCGCCGCGGCGTCAGCTCGGCCTTTCCCGGCCTGTGGTTCTCCGTCAGCCTCTTCTTGCGCTTGGGCGCGGCCCTGGCGGGTTTCTACCTGGCCTCGCGGCTTGGCGCCGGCGCCCTCTTGGCCTGCTTTTTGGGATTCATCGCGGCTAGGATGGCCGTAATGCGCGGCACACGGCAGGGCCAGGCGCCTCTGGAGGCCCGCCATGCGCCTTAGCCCGGATGAACTGGTCTTTTGGCATCATGGGTTCTTCAAGCTCAATGCCACCATCGCCTACACCTGGGCCCTGATGCTGGTGCTGGTGATCGGGTCTAAATGGGCCACCCGGCGCTTGTCCAGCGGTCCTAAGCGCTCCCGCACCCAGGATGTGCTGGAGATCCTTGTCCTGGCCATGGAAAAGCAGATGGAAGAGCTTGGCCTGAAGGACTCCAAGGCCTACCTCGGCTTCTTGGGCACCCTTTTCCTCTTTGTGGCCCTGGCCAGCCTCTCGAGCGTGGCCCCGGGCTTTGATCCCCCGACCGCATCGCTTTCGACCACCACGGCGCTTGCGCTCTGCGTCTTTGTGGCCGTGCCCTTCTTCGGCATCAGCAAGCAGGGCTTTGGCGCCTACCTGAAGACCTACACCAAGCCCACCATCATCATGCTGCCCTTCAACGTCATCAGCGAGCTTTCCAGGACCCTGGCCCTGGCCGTCCGCCTTTTCGGCAACATGATGAGCGGCGCCATGATCGTCGCCATCCTCCTGACCATCACGCCCTTTGTGTTCCCAGTCTTGATGACAGTGCTGGGTCTGCTCACGGGCATGGTGCAGGCCTATATCTTCAGCATCCTCGCGGCGGTGTACATCGCCGCGGCCACCCGGTCCCGCCAGCCTGCGGCAAAAGCCGCTGCCTGACCCGGCATTCCTAACACCAGGAGGATCCATGGACAGCATGACAATCATCGCGGTGGCATCCATCGCCGTCGCCGGCACCACCACCGGCTTCGGCACCATGGGGCCCGCGTTCTCGGAAGGCCGGGCGGTGGCGGCGGCCTTGACGGCGCTGGCCCAGCAGCCGGATGCCTCTTCCACCATCACGCGCACCCTCTTCGTGGGCTTGGCCATGATCGAGTCCACGGCCATCTATTGCTTTGTGGTCTCCATGATCCTTATCTTTGCCAACCCCTTCTGGAACCATGTGATCAGCGCCACGGCCGGGAAATAAGCCGTGATGATCGATTGGTTCACCGTCGCGGCCCAGGCGGTCAATCTGCTCATCCTGGTCTGGCTGCTGAAGCGCTTTCTCTACAAGCCAGTGCTCAAGGCCATCGACGAGCGCGAGAAGTCGGTCGCTGCCGCCGTGGCCGACGCAGAGGCGAAGCGGTCTGAGGCGCTGAAGGAGCAGGAAGAGTTCAAGCGCAAGAACAGCGAATTTGATGCCCAGCGCGCGGCCTTGCTGGCCCAGGCCGCGGCCGATGCAGCGGCTGAGAGCCTGGGCCTGAAGAACGAGGCCCAGAAGGCGGCCGATGCCTTGGCGGCAAAGCAGAAGGGCTCGATGCTGAGCGCTGCCCAAGCGCTGGACAGTGCGGTGGGGCTGAAGGTTCGGCAAGAGGTCTTTGCCATCGCCCGCAAGGCGCTGGGGGAGCTGGCGGGCGCTGGCTTGGAGGAGCGCATGGTGGCGGTGTTCCTGCGCCGCCTGCAGGGCTTGAATGGGCAGGCCAAGGCCACCCTCGCTCAGGCCTTGCAAGCCGGCCCGGCCCTGCTGCAGAGCGCCGTGGACCTGGCGCCAGAGCAGCGGGCGGCCATCCAGAAGGGCTTGAACGAGGCTTTTTCCGCGGACATCCGCTTGAGCTTCAAGGCCGCGCCTGAGCTGGGCGGGGGCATCGAGCTGATGGCCCATGGGCAGAAGCTGGCTTGGACCATCGACGATTACCTTGGGTCTTTGCAGGGCGATGTCGCCCGCCTGCTCGAAGCGGGCGGGCCGCAAGGCGCCCCCGCTGACAAGGCTGCTCCCGCGCCCGCGGCGAAGCCATGAGCGCTGATGAGGCAGGCCTTCAAGCTGTTTTGGATGGGGCCTTTGGCCGCCTCGGCCGCGCCCGCGAGGCCTTTGTCCCAGGGTTCAAGCCGGTGGAGATGGGCTTGGTCGCCCGCGTGGCCACGGCCATCGCCCAGGTGAGCGGGCTCCCAGGGGCCGGTTTTGAGGAGATGCTGCTCTTCCCCAAGGATGTCTTGGGAATCGCCTTCAACGTGGGCACGGATGAGATCGGCGTGGTGCTGCTGGGTGATTACGCGCTGATCCAGGCCGGGGATGAGGTCCAGCGCTCCGGGCGGGTCATGGACGTGGGCGTGGGCGAAGCCCTGCTGGGGCGGGTCATCGACCCGCTGGGCCACCCCCTGGATGGCCGTGCTGCGCCCGCGACCACCCAGCGCCTGCCCATTGAGAGGCCCGCGCCCGCCATCATGGACCGGGCCGCGGTCAGCGTGCCCTTGCAGACCGGCCTCAAGGTGATGGACGCGCTGGTGCCCGTGGGCCGGGGCCAGCGCGAGCTGATCTTGGGAGACCGCCAGACCGGCAAGACTGCCATCGCCTTGGACGCCATCTTCAATCAAAAGGGGCGCAACGTCGTCTGCGTCTATTGCGCCATTGGGCAGCGCGCCTCGGCCGTGGCCAAGACCATCGCCACCCTGGGCAGAAAGGGCGCGCTGGACTATTGCGTGGTGGTGGTGGCAGAGGGCAATGACCCGCCGGGGCTGTCCTACATCGCCCCCTATGCCGCCACCAGCATCGCTGAATTTTTCATGGAAGCGGGCCGCGATGTGCTGATCGTTTACGACGATCTCACCCATCATGCCCGGGCCTACCGCGAGCTGTCGCTCCTGCTGCGCCGCCCGCCGGGGAGGGAAGCCTTTCCTGGCGACATCTTCTACATCCATTCGCGCCTGCTGGAGCGATCCACGCATCTCAGGCAGGAACGGGGCGGCGGCTCGCTCACTGCCCTGCCCATCATCGAGACTGAAGCGCAGGACATCTCCGCCTACATCCCCACCAACCTCATCTCCATCACCGATGGCCAGATCTATCTCTCCCCCACGCTCTTTGAGCTGGGGGCGCTTCCCGCAGTGGATGTGGCCAAGTCGGTCTCGCGGGTGGGCGGCCAGGCCCAGCATCCCGCTTACCGGGCCGTGGCAGGGGACTTGAAACTTGCCTATTCTCAATTTGAAGAGCTGGAGACCTTTGCCCGCTTTGGCACCCACATGGATGAAGCCACCCGCGCCGTCATCGACCACGGACGGCGCATCCGGGCTTGCTTGAAGCAGCCGGAGTTCCAACCCGTGGCCGTGCCGGTGCAAATCGCCATCTTGCTGGCCTTGGGCGGCAAACTGTTCGATCTAGTGCCCTTGGAAAAGATGGAAGATGCGGAACGCGCCGTTTGCGTGGAAGCTGCCAAGCTGCCGGGCGAGCTGAACGCGCGGTTGGAAGGCGGTGAGGAGATGCGCGATGCCGACCGAAAGACCGTGATGGACATGGCGCGCGCAGCCTTGGAACCCTTTCGGGCCAAGCCGGAAGCAAAGCCAGAAGCGCAAGCCCCCCAGCCTGCGGAAAAGCCATGAGCAACGACACGGCCAGGCTGCGCGACAAGATGCGGAGCGCTGGAGAGCTGCAGGGGGTGGTCAGCGCCATGAAGGCCTTGGCGGCCTCGAGCATTGGCCAATATGAGCGCTCCGTGGCCGCGTTAGGCGATTATAGCCATGCCTTGGAATTGGCCCTGGGCGCCTGCCTCAGGACCGGCGGCTTTTCTGCGGCTACTGCCCGGGCAAATCGCGCGGGCACCCAAGCCAATGCCTGTGCCTTGATCTTTGGCTCTGATCAGGGCTTGGTGGGCCAGTTCAATGAGCTGGTCGTGGAATGCGCCGCCAAGGCATTGGCGGCCCGTGGCGGCAAGATGGAGGTCTGGACGGTCGGGGAAAGGGCGCATGACCGCCTTGAGGAGGCCGGCTTTCCCCCCAAGCAGGGCTTTTCGGTGCCGGGCTCGGTCAAGGCCATCGTTCCCCTGGTGGGGCATATCCTCGCTGCCGCTGAGGCCTTGCATGGCCGAGATGGGGCCGGTGAATTGTGGCTTTTCTTCAACCGGCCGTCCACCGGGGCGGCTTTTGGCCCGGTGGGCCAGCAACTGCTGCCGCTGGACGAAAAATGGGCTCGCCGGATGGCTGCCATACCCTGGCCGAGCAAGCTCCCGCCTCAGACCCTGGGGGAGGGTGGCACGGTCCTTCGGCAGCTTATCCGCGGGCACCTTTTCGTGTCGCTCTTCCGCGCCTGCGCTGAATCGCTCGCCAGCGAAAACGCCAGCCGCTTAGCGGCCATGCAGCGGGCGGACAAGAACATCAAGGACCGGCTGGAAGAGCTTCAAGTGCGCTTTCATCGCATGCGGCAGGGCGGGATTGATGAGGAGCTGTTTGACGTCATCTCGGGCTTTGAGGCCCTCAATCACTAGTCCCGGCCGCATTGGCGGCTGCGGGCCTGGATTTGGCCTTGCAGAAACATAAAAAGGAAGCCTCCGCGTCAGCAGAGGCTTCCTTGAATGCTTGGTTTTGCTGCTCTAGCCGGCGTGGTGATTGGGACTTGCTAGGCCGGTTCGCCGTTCGCCAAGAAGAGCCGCACTCCCATGGAGGTCGACTGGACAGTCACGCCCTCCCCCGGGCCCAGCATGCCCATGTCTTCCGCGCTTAGAAAGGCGCGATTCCCGCCGAAATGGCCCGCGCCCTCTGTGACGCAGACAAAAGCCTGCCTGCCTAGGACAGCGGGCAGATGCACCTTGCGATCAGGGTCGACCCGGATCTCCAGGAAGGTGAAGCGGTTCAAGGTCTTCACTGGCGATAGCCCCCCGACCAAAATGGCCAGGTCGTAATCCGGTTTGCGCTCGTGGGGCAGGCTCTCGCTAGGATAGGCTTGATATTGCGGGGGCGCCTTGCAGGATGCAGCAGGCAGCTGCAAAGTCAGCTGATAGGCCTTGAACCCCCCCCGTGCCAAGGTGTGCTCCTGGTGCCAGATCCCGCTGCCGGTCATCTGGTACTCCACGCTTCCCTGCAAGAGCACGTGGGTCGCCAGGCCGCGGCTCTCGTGGCGGTAGGACCCTTCTGTCAGCACCGTCACCAGCTCAAGCCCGGAATGAGGGTGAAGGCCCGTCCCTCCCGCGCCCTCAGGCATGCTCAGCCAGCCAAAATGCTGAAATGGCTTCATGTGAGCCTGGCCCCCAATGGGGAACCAATCCCATGTCACCTTCCCGCCTTCGTGGGCCTTCTTGAGCGGCTTCAGCACCTTCAGGACATCCCGGTTCTCAGCTTGCTTGGGCAGCAAGGGCATCGGCTCAACTTCGCTATCCGCCTCATTGCCTGAGCGCAATTCTGTGATGAAATTGCTCATGGGATCTCCAGGTCAAAGGATCAAAATCCATTCAAGTACTCTAAATGCCTGGGGGTGGCTATTTATTCCTTGCCATCCATCCCAGGAACTCTCCCTTGCGCGGTGATCCTGGGCTTTGCCAGGGCCAGATCCAGGGGAATAAACCGCCTTTCTGCATCATCCTTCTTATGGGAAAGGCTCCCTTGGAGAGATCAGCAAGCATCAGGTCTATAACCCCCACCATGAGGCAAGTTCATGAGGAAAAGCAGCTCCTTCTCGGGTTTGGTCTTTTTCATCATCCTAGCCGCCGGAGGCGGATGGGCGCTTTCCCTGTACCGGGCTGGAAACCCCACCAGCACCTGGGTCGGCATCCTCGCCTTTGCCGTGGCTTTGGCCGTTTCCATGGCGATCAAGGTCGCGGACCAGTGGGAGAAGGTGGTTGTCCTGCGGCTGGGCAAGTTCCGCTCCCTTGACGGGCCGGGGCTGTTCTTCATCATCCCCATCATTGACACCATCGCCTATTGGATCGACACCCGCGTGATCACGGCTTCCTTCAAGGCGGAGAAGACCTTGACCAAGGACACCGTGCCGGTGGACGTGGATGCGGTGCTGTTCTGGAAGGTGCTGGACCCAAAGAAGGCCGCCTTGGACGTGGCTGATTACCAGAGCGCCATCAGCTGGGCCTCGCAGACCGCGCTGCGCGATGTCATCGGCAAGACCATGCTCTCGGACATGCTGGAAGGCAGGGAAAAGATAAGCAAGGAGCTGCAGCGCATCATTGACGAGCGCACCGAGCCCTGGGGCATCAACGTCATCTCGGTTGAGGTGAAGGATGTGCTGATCCCCTCGGCCCTGGAGGACGCCATGTCCATGCAGGCCCAGGCGGAAAGAGAACGCCAGGCCCGGGTGATCCTGGGCGACTCAGAGCGCCAAGTGGCGGAGAAGTTCGGGGAGGCAGCCAAAACCTACATTGACAACCCTGTGGCCCTTCATCTGAGGGCCATGAACATGCTGTATGAGGGCCTCAAGGAGAACGCCACCATTGTCATTGTGCCCAGCACGGTGGTGGAGACCATGCAGCTGGGCGGCATGGCCGGGTTGGCGGCGCTGACCATGGGCATTGGCCAGGAGAACGCGAACAAGGCGAAGCAAGCTGTGCAGAAGGAAGCCGGGCTCTAGATCAGAAGCGCTTGCCCACGCCCATCTGCAAGCCAGGCTGGTTCTGCGGCAGCAGGGTGCCATAGAGGCTCAGGTCCAGCGGGTCGTCATGCAGCAGCAGCAGCTTCACAATGCCGCCGGCGCGGTACTCCATGCGGTCGGCATCCTCCCCATCAGCGGTTGCGTCGCCAGCGCCCAAGTTTTTGACCTCTCCGGCAGCCGTGTCTGCCAGGTCCAGTCTTCCTCGGCGACAGGGCGGCTCAGCATCCCCATCCAAATCTTGTCCGCGGGCGTCTACCTGGTGCGATTCGCGCAGGTGCAAGAAGGCGCAGTCCAGGCATCCAGCATGCTCAAGCTGGCGATCGTGCGCTGATGTCCACCGCCTTGTCTCAAGCGGCCTTGAGCACCCGCGCCCAGGTTGCTGGCACAGCGGTCTGGGCCCAAGTTACGCTCTCGCCGTTGTTGAGCAGGTCTGCATAGGCCTGGCCTGGCGCATCCTTGATGAGGCTCTGCAAAGGCAGCGGGGCATTGCTGGCGTTGATCACTACCAGCAGGCGCTCATCGGCTGCTGCACGCTCAAAGGCCAGGTGTTCAGCGCCCACGCAGAGCTGGCGATAGCTGCCTTGGCGCAAGGCCTGGCAGCGCTGGCGCAGATGGGCCAGGCGGCGGATGGCATCAACAAGGTCTTGGGGCTGCTCATGCCTCATCCTCTGCAGATCCAGGGCGGGTCGCAGCATGCGGTCGTCTTGTGGGCTGCGCTTTGCCAAGAGGCCCCATTCGCTGCCGCAATAGATGGAAGGCACCCCTGGCATGGTGAACAAGAGGCAATACAGGGAAAAGAGGTGGGCCCGGTCCTTGAGCGAGGAAGCCACCCGGTCCACGTCGTGGTTGTCAGCAAAATTATAGAGCGGCAGGCCGCGATAGAGGCCCGTGGCTCCAAATTGCCTGTCCAGCGCATAGGCTATCTCAAAGAGATTGTGGTCATTATGGCTGGACCAAAGGCCCTTATAGGCCTCGTAGTTGGTGATGGAATGGAGGCGGTTGGGGTTGGCCCATAGGTTGTAGTCGCCGTGGATCACCTCGCCCAGCAGATAGAAGCCGGGCTTCAGGCCATCGCAATGCCGGCGCAGGCAGGTGAGGAATTCCAGGTCCAGGCAGTCGGCTGTGTCCAGGCGCAAGCCATCAATGCCAAAGGCGCGCACCCAGTGGCTGACCGCCTGCAAGAGATGGCGCTTCACCTCAGGATGGTTCTGCCTCAGGCGCGGCAGGTCTTGGGCCTGCTGCCAGCACTCGTAATTGAAAGCATCCCCCAGGCTTGAGCCACGGCTGAAATCGATGCCCCGGTACCAATCCTTGTACGGTGAGGCAGCGCCGTTCTTTTGCAGGTCTTTGAAGGCCCAAAAATCCCGGCCCGTGTGGCCAAAGACAGCGTCCAGCACCACCTTCAGGCCCAGGCCATGCGCCCGGCGCACCAGCTCTGCGAGCAGGTCCTCATCGCCCAATCGCCGGTCCACCTTGAGATAGTCGGCGGTGTCGTAGCCATGGCTGGTCGATTCAAAGACCGGGCCCAAGTAGATGGCTCCCGCTCCCAGGTCGCGCGCATGCTCCAGCCAGGCGAAGACCTGGCCCAGCCGGGGCTTTGGAGCGGCGCTGAAGTCGTTGCGCAGCGGAGCCCCGCACAGGCCCAAGGGATATAGATGGTAAAAGAGGGCCTCGGTGAACCAGGGTGCCATGGCAGCCTCCTCAATATCCTTACTGGTAGGTATAGTGTTGGGCAAAAGATAAGGGGCTCCCGCCCCTTTTTCCTGTTCAGGAATAGATACCGTGCATGAACTGGTGCACGGCTTGGTAACGCAGCTTGTCGTCCAGCTGCGTGAGGCCGTTGACCGAGATGTTGATGTAATTGTTGAGCATGCCCAAGAACGTGACGGCATAGGCCTGATGCCGGTTGCGCATGTTGCCGTGATCCAGGGCCGCTTTTTTGAACAGGCCCTCAAGCAGGGCATATTGCTGCTGATTGAAGCTCAGCGTGACCTTGCGCGCCTCGCTCTCCAAGGGCCCCAGCCAAAGGGCCATGTTCAAACGGGCCAGCATGGGCTGATCGCGGGCAAAATCGAAATAGACCCTGGCCACCTCATTCAAGGTCTTGGGAAGGTCGTGGTGATAGTCAGCGGCTTGCCGCAAGCGGGCCAGCAGCGCCTCCATCCGCTCGCCCAGCAGCGCCTCCAACAGGCCCAGCTTGCTGCCAAAGTAGTGGTAAAGAGTGGGCTTGGTGACCCCGACCCCGTCCACGATCTCCTGCACGCCCACGCCATCGTAGCCGTGCGCCACAAACAGGCGCAAAGCACAGGCCATCAGTTTTGACCGGTTGTCGAGGTCGGTGTCCATGAAGGAATTATACCGATAGGTATAGGCGTTGTCAAGAGTCGTCATGGCGCCCTCTCCGGTCGCTGTGGCCGCCGCTGACAGCACCCCTGTTGGAAAATCTCCATGGTCTGCCCATAGGTGCGCTCGCCAAAGCTGGGAATGGATTATAATCTCCCAAAGCTTGCAAAGGCATTCACAGGGGATTGAAGGGCGGTCTGCAGGCGGTCCCGAAGCCCGCAAAGGGGATCATCGGCGAAGGAGGGCTCCTTGAAACGCTGGAATGAGCTGGATATGGGAGACTTGATGGCTGGAGCAGGCTATGCCGGCCGCGTCGCGGTGCAGCGCTGGCTGCTTGCATGAACAGGCGGATTTGATGGAATTCGTAGCAGCTTTTGGGGGATACGATTTTACCTTTGGCCAAGACCAATGGTTTATCCGGCTGTATCAAAAAGAACCTTCAGTGTCACTGCTGGAGTATTGCCCCTTTTCTGCAGATGCCATGGGCAGGGATCGCTGGGATCTTGTTGCCGCTGGATTGCAAAAAGAGCCTTGGCATTGGCAACTCAAGCTTGATTTCGCTGATCATGAGACCACAATCTTGAAGAAACAGAAGGCGCTCAATGATTTGAAAGATCTATTGAAGCGGGACCCTGGCCAGCCAGATATATTCGCAATGACGGACAGCACCTTGCTTTACATTGGCTTTGAAGGCGAACGAATGGAACTATTTGATGCGGCTCTTTCTATCACGGCTAGGGCGCCTGCGGTCTTGGTGGCAGCAGCGCAGGTGAAGCTATAAGGATGGCCGGCCATCCTCATGCCTCGGTTATCCGGCGCGGGCAGCTTTCGGCAGGATTATTCAAGCAATTCGCAGGATCAGGCAAAAGGCTGGCGCAAGCAGGGGGTATAGTCTGGGCATGCATGGGCTCGCTCGGTGGAGCGCCCATTGAAGCTGCCCGGGCCCTGTGCCTGCCATGAGGAGCCTTATGAAGAAGATCTTGATCCTCTCAGCCAGCCCCAGGAAGGGCGGCAATTCGGACATGCTCTGCGACCAGTTCGCCAAGGGCGCGCACGACAAGGGGCACCAGGTCGAGAAGCTGCGCTTGCCGGAGAAGAAGATAGGCTATTGCACCGGCTGCGGCAACTGCTTTGACGGCAAGGGCTGCCCGCAAAAGGATGCCATGCCCGAGGTCTTGCAGAAGATGGTCGCTGCGCATGCCATTGTCATGGCCACCCCGGTCTACTTCTATGCCATGAACGGCCAGATGAAGACCTTGATCGATCGCACCTGCGCCCGCTACCGGGAGATCAGCGGCAAGGAGTTCTATTTCATCGTGACCGCTGCTGACGGGAGCAAGGCCGCCATGCAGCGCACGCTGAAGGGCTTCCGTGGCTTCACTTACTGCCTGGATGGGGCCAAGGAGATGGGGGTGCTCTATGGCGTGGGTGCCTGGAAGGCGGGGGATGTGGCCAAGACCGCGGCTTTTCAGCAAGCTTATGCCATGGGCCAAGCAGCTTGAAGGTTGCCTTGTTGGGGGACTCAGACCTAGCATCCATGAGGAAGGCATCCCTCATCCTGCCAAAGAAAAGGCCGCCCAAGTGGGCGGCCTTTTCTTTGGCACTCAGCTGCTCTTGATTCGCTGCTCAGACCTACGACAATCCAAAGGATGGCCCTGATAATGGAATTGCCCAATAAGCCCTGCTTGGGTATAGTTTTTTCGGGCCATTCCAACGGCCGCCGCCAGCAAGGGGCGGCTTTTTTTCCATCCGCATGGAAGAAAAGGCCGGGGCGCGGATTAGAGGGATGAGAGCGATGATCGCTGATGAAGCCAGATTGCTGGAGGGCTTGCGGGCCAAGGAAACCTGGGCTCAAGAAGCCCTGTATGAGGCCTATCGGGGCCGCCTCATCCGCACCGCCGGCCATTTCCTTGGCTGGCAGGACCCTGAGGCTGAGGACCTGGCGCATGAGACCTTTATCATCGCCATGCAGAGGATCCATCAATTCAAGCCTCGCCGGGGCATCTACAGCTGGCTCAACCGCATCTGCGTGCATCTTTGCTTCAAGCGCCTGCGCCAGCGCCAGCGCGTGGTGGCGACCCAGCATGACGAGCTGGAGGCCCTGGCTGGCGGCCAGGCTAAGCCGCAGGGGGATGAAGCCCTGGCGCAAGAGAAGCTGCTGGCCATGCTCCGCGAGCAGATGCAGAACCTGGGGGCCCGCTGCCGAGAGATTGTGGAGCTGCGCGATCGCCAGGGCTTGCATTATGCCGCCATCGCCCGGCGCTTGAAGCTGCCCATGGGCACGGTGTTCTCGCGGCTGGCGCGCTGCCGCGCTGCCTTGAAGAGCCTGGTGCTGGCGGCTGGGGGGAGGGGATCATGAGCACAGACCTCCTGGAGGCCTATTTTCAGCGCGACCTGAGCGACAAGGAGCTGGCGCAAGTAGAAGCCAGCTTGGCGCGCTCAGAGGAGGCCGCGGAGCGCTTCGCGGGCCTGGCCGCGGCCTTCAGCGCCGAGCTGGGCCTGCCAGATGCCAAGCCCGGCTCAGGCCGCGGGCGGATCCAGATGGGCTGGTGGCTGGGCGCCATGGGCCTGGCCTTGGCCCTGGCCGCCCTGTTCGTGGGCTTGCATCACCGCAGCCTTGCCCGGTCTCCGTTCTCAGCTCGGCCCCAGGCCCATGCTGCGCCCCTTGCCCCTTCCCAGGCGCCGGCTGCTCGCAAAGCCGCTGCTGTGCCGCCGCCGCCCGCGGGCCCGCTGGCCGGGCAGGCCTCCCATGCCTATGCTGGGCTGGAGATCAGCCTTGATGTGCAGGACCAGGGCCAGGTCACGGCACGGGTGCTGGGCCCGGGCGGCGCCACCCGGCGCCTGCTCTATGATGGCACGCTGGAGCCGGGCCAGCAGACCCTGCGCTGGGATGGCTTGGATGATGCAGGGCAGCCCTGCGCCAGCGGCGAGTACATCATAGAAGTCACCCAGGGCGCAGCCACCTTGCGGCGGACGGTGGTGCTCGATCAGCTGCCCCCTGAGCCGCGCTGAGCTCTTGCAGGATGGGCGGGATGACCCGCAATTGCATGCCACGCAAGCGAAACCATGGAGGTGAGATGCTGCGCCAGAGCTTGGCAATGGCCCTAGGGGCGATGCTGATGGCAGGGACCACGATGGGGGCTGCGCAGGATCCTGCGCCCTTGGAGGGCAAGGCCCACCCGCGCGCTTCCGAGGGCTATCATCCAGCGCCCCCCACGGCCAGCCTGCAGGCCCGCCAGGCGTCCTGGCTGTGGATGCGCGTGGCAAAGGTGGACGACGGCATGGCCCAGGTGGGCGACGAGGAGCTGAGCAGCAACGAGCAGGGCCGCTATTACAAGCAGGCCAAAGCCGCGGAGGCCGTGCGGCTGCTCAAGCAGAGCCACAGCGATCGCATCAAGAGCGTGCTCTGGTACAGCGTGGCCCCGGCATTGTGCATCGGCGTGGGCGGCTACGCCGGCTATGCGGTGGGCTTCATGAAGAGCTGGAACGAGGCCAGCAGCGGCAATGGCAACAGCAACGTGGGCCAGAACATCGGCACTGGCCTGGTGACGGGCCTGGCCATCGGCGCGGCCGTGGGCCTGGGCTTGGGCATCCCCATGGGCTTGAGCGACGCCCACGAGAGCCGCGTGCACATGGAAGAGGCCAGCCAGAGCTTCAACAGCAAGCTGCTGCAAGACCTGAACCTGTCGGTGTCCATGCTCAAGGGCGGGGCGGCTCTGGGGGTGAGCAAGAGCTTCGCAAGCTCCCCGCTGCCTGATGCCAAGCCCGCGCCGGCTGCCCAGGCATCGGATGACCTCAAGCTCCGCTTCTCGCTCCCGCCCGACCATTATTCACGGGCTCAGGCGCTGGAGGCAAAGGGCGAGCTCAGCGAAGCGGTGGGAGAGTATCAAGAAGCGCTCAAGGAAAACGACAAGGATGAAAAGAGCCTGCGCGGCCTGGGCGGCGTGTATTACAAACAGGGTGCGCTCAAGAGTGCGTTGCATTGCTTTGAACAGGTCTTGCAGCTCCGGCCCAGCGATGTTGCCTTGCGTCACTGGGTGGATAACGCAAAGGCTGCTTTGCCTTGAAATAAGAAAGTTCTTTAATCGATCACCCTTTTATGAGTTGGTGAATGCGCTTGGCCGATTGTGTTGGTGTTTTTCATGCGATTTTTTTGTGCTAATTTTGTCGCCAGGTTGCCCGTTATTTTTGTCTTCATGGAAGAAATGATCGGGAGAGGGATTGTAGGGTTGAGGCCGTTAACTGCGGATGAAGTCAAACTCCTCATGCAGATCGGGCTCGGGTCACCGGACTTGAGGGGCAACACTCAACTGGCAGTTTAGCCTCTAGGAGGGCAGGTATGTGGTTTTCAAGCAGGTTAATGTTGGCATTATTGATTTTCATTCAACCCGTTATTTCTCTTCAGGCACAGGCCATTGAACAAGTCTATAAAAATGGCCTGGCTTTGGAGCGCACAAAACGCTATTCCGAAGCTGTGAAAGCTTTTGAGGAGGCCATAGCCATCAACCCGCGTTATGCTTGGGCCTATCGAGATTTGGGCACTTGTTATTACTATCTCGGCGACATGGAGAGCGCTCGCCACGCTTATGCCCAATATCTGGCCCTCAACCCTCGCGACACCCAAACAAAGGCTTTTGTTGCTTATCTAGAACGGAAGCAGCCACTTAACTCCGATGCACACGTGCCGAGCACTGGTATTTTTGTGGGCCTGGGGCTAGGGGGATTGAATAACAGTAATAGCGACATAAAGAATTTTCTGGCTAACGGGAGCAGCGCCGATGTTTCTTGTGCCCCAAACTCTTTAAACTGGTTGGGCGAATTGCGGGCCGGTTATCAGACTCATTCAGGGTGGAATATTTATGGAAAGCTAGGATTAGGCCCGTGGAGAGATTCGAATATTTCTTGGTCTTCGGCGCCTGCTGATCAATCAAGCCTAGATTTGTTTGAATGGAGCCTCGGGCTGGGAGGCGGTTACCGTTGGCTGTTTGGCCGACATAGCCTGGGCGTCAATGCGGATTTTGGCCCCAGCTTCTTATCAGGTAGTTACTCCATCAACGGGAACGAGGCGGGTGGATTTAATATCAATTCTTGGGCAATGGCTTACGAGTTGTTTGGAAACTACGAAATTAGGGTATCACCCCATTTGGGCTTAGGCGTGGATCTGGGTTATCGTCTTGCCCGGTTTGACAGCCTTTCAGTAACTTCAACTTGGGGATATGCTAAAACTCAGAACTATACAGAACCTCTGAAGATGGGTGACGGTTCCCAAGCCTATTTTGATAATTCCGGCCCATTCCTTAGGCTGCTCCTTTGCTGGCATAGCACTCCGTAACAATTAATATTTGAACTCAGAAATGCATTTAAGCAACTCACTGAGGATGAAAATGTTCGCTTGTTGGCTGGGAAAACAGCGAAGTTAAAAAATTTTCTAGCCGGGCGAAAGGGTTGTCCGCCTCGATATGTTGCTTTTTTACATAAAGAAGGCGAAGAACAAAAGGAGACCACTGATGGGAGCTGGCGGTGATGGCCGAACGTTCTCACTTAGAGAGTCGAAGGGAGCGGGTGTTTGGTTACGTCTGGAAGGTTTATAAACAGCTGGAAATGGGTTATCAATGGCCTTTTGCGCTCGGGGGGAAGCAATGAAGGATCAAAAGCTCGGACTAGGCGCCTTTATGTTTGGCCTGGCTGCGGTATGGTTATGTTCTTGCACGCACCCAAATCCTCTATCGGTGAATACAGCCACGGCGTATGCTCCGGGGCTTGGGCTACAGACTCAGACGCGCACGCCGGGTGCAACCTTGACCCCGGGCAAGCCCACAGCTACGATCACTGCCACCCAGGCCGGGACTGTCAACACCACTCCTCAGGTCAGCCCCACCAGCACGCCCATGGGCACTAGTAAAAGCACTTTGACCCCAGCAGCCAGCTTCACATCGACGGCCACTGTAACCCAATCTGGAACCACCAACACCACTCCCTCGATCAGCCCTACTAGCACGTCGACGGGCGCCGGTGGAGGCACCCCTTGGTCCATCTTTGGGCTAGTGTATGAAGGTGTGACGCAGACGGCGGGTGGAGGCTTGAGCAGTCAAGATTCCTGCATGGTGCAGGTTAAGGATTCCAATAACAACTTCTTAGTGATTACCGCTGCATCCTTGGTTTTGCCGGGGGGATCAACTCTGACCATGACTTCGGCTGGGGTTGGCACAGGGACCTTCACCTATTCTGGCGGTTCTTGGTATCAGCCCGGCCAAAGCTATACGATGTACGTTACTATTGGGAGCACCACTTACTCCGGTTCGGTCACAGCGGCGGGCGGAATCCAGGTGCCGACATTTTCCAATCCTGGTCCAATCACTTGGACTTATCCTGGAAACGAAGAGGTGATCAAAATTCAGCAGCTATTTGGGGCGGAAAACACCACCACCTTGGGCAGCCCGGTGACTTCGGGAAGCGTCAGCACGGGATCCGCCACTTACTTTTCCTCGGCGGGTATGTACGCCGTTACGGTTATGATAGCTCAGACCAACGTGTTTGCTTGGACTCCGTCAGTGAGCATGGGAATCTTAGAGGCAGAGCAATCCTTATATTATGCGGACACCAATCCATAATAGGCAAGCCTAGCCGTAAGTCGGAATCGCAACATCCCATAATTAATGGGCATTACGCCCTCAACTATTGATTTAGTGTTCGGCAAAAACAAGAAGTCCGGCACGAACTGCCGGACTTCTTGTTTTTGCCGTTTATTTAGAAAAGATGTGTGAAGGTCGGTGTTTTAAACCCGGCCACGCAAATTGCAGGCCGGCTCCCTTAGAATCGCTTGCCCACGCCCATCTGCAGGCCGGGCTGGTTCTGCGGCAGCAGGGTGCCGTAGAGGCTCAGGTCCAGCGGGTCGTCATGCAGCAGCAGCAGCTCCACTATGCCGCCGGCGCGGTATTCCATGCGGTCGGCATCCTCAGCCCCTTTCAGGCTCCAGTAGCAGGCCTGCACCTGGGGCGCCACGCGGCGCAGGCCCAGCGGCACCTTGTAGCCCTCCCAATCCAGGTCAATGGCCCAGGTCAGCTCAGCGCCGGCCATGGCATAGGCCCGCCAGTCGCCATCCAAGCTCGTGTCAAGCGCGGGCCGGTCAGGGCTCGCCACCGGCGGGGTGAAGCGCGAGAGCGCTATCTCAGCCGAGGGCGCGATGCCGCCAGCGCTGAGCGCCGTGGCATAGAAGCGATGGCCCAGGTCCTGGGTGAGGCTCAGGGTGGCCCCGCCCAGCGCGCCGTCCGGCCCGTTCTCCACCGCGGCCCACAGCGCTGCCTGGCGCCAGGGCAGCAGCGCGTCGCCGGGCTGGATGGTGTGGTCCGCGCTCAAGCTGAAGACCGCCGGGGCCGCGCGCTTCAGGCTGTCTTCCCAGCGCGTGTCCAGGCCCAGCGAGGCCTCGTCATGCCGGCGCTGCCACACGGGCAGGGTGAAGCCCACATGGGCCGTGGCCTGGTAGTCCCAGCCCGTGACGCGGTAGGTGCTGCTGCTGCCCTGGGTGCTGGTGAGCACGGTGGGCACTTCCTGGTATTCCGCGGCCAGGTAAGGGGCCAGCAAGTGGCGCTGGTAGCTCCATTGCAGCCAGTGGTCCCAGGCGCCAAAGTCCTGCTGGCTGGATTGCAGGCTCAGGCTGTTCTGCTGCAGCTCGTCGCAGAGGTTCAGCCCCAAAGACCAGGTCGGGTTGCCGTCTTCGCCCACCCAGGCCCAGGGCGTGATGGAGCGCAGGTAGAGGCGGGCCAGGGGATGGTAGGCCTGCCAGTCCAGCCCTGTTTCGGCGGTCTGGCTCACGCCATCCAGCAGGCCGCTTCGCAGGGCCGGGCCATAGGGGTCTGTGAAGTCCGGCATCTGCTCCTCAGCTGTCAGGCTCAGCGGCCGAACGCTGTAGCCGCCGCCTTCCACCTGCACGGCCAGCACGCGGCCGTCATCCAAGGGCTGCGCCTCCACCACCGTGTCAGAGCTGCTGCGGCGCAAGAGCCGCTGGCCGTCCCACTCAAACAGGCTGCAGCCCAGTCGGGTGCTGGCGATGAACCACACAGAGCCGTCATCGCCCACCCACTGCGGCCTGCCGAAATAGCCCTGGTAGCGGAAGAGCTCCTGATCCCCGCGCAAGCAGGCCTTGGCTGTGCCGCTCTGGCGGAAGAACACGGCCCGGCCTTGCGCGTCCAGCAAAGCCCGTGAATGGCTGATGCCCACCGGGCCGGCGCTGCCCTGCACAAAAGGCTGGCTGTAGCCCTGGGCCAGGTCGAACCACAGGGCCTGGCCCGCGCGCTGGTCGCTCAGCCAGCGGCTCATCCAGGCCGGGTCCGCGGCCCCGCTCTCGTCCCACAGCGAGGCAGCGATGACGCCGGGCCAATAGGCGTCGCTGGCCATGCTGCGCCATTCGCCATCCTCGGCCATGAAGAGCCTGCCCCAGGGCAGGTCGCTGCGCTGCGCGCTCAGGCTCAGGCTGGCGCAGTCCACCACATTGAGCCGGGGCGGCGCATCCGGGTCCGGGTCGCTCAAGAAGGCGATGCAGCCCTTGGCGCGGCTGAGGCTGGGCCGGTCCCAGCTGGTGGCCATGGCCGCGGTGCTGGTGTCAGACTGCTGGCCCTGGGCTTGGGCCTTGAGCCCATCGCAGAAGCCGGCCATGTCATCCTTCAAGCTGCTGTCAAAATGCTGCTGCCAGCGTGCGCCCAGGCGGGTGGGAACCAGGTAGCTCTTGGCGAGGTCCAGGAACAGGCTGTTCAGCTCCCTGGGCCCCTCGCGCCGGGCCATGCTGGCCATGAAGCGGCTGCCAGCCTCATAGGCCTCAGTGGCGCCGGGCCAATCCAGGCGCGTGTTGATGATGCGGGCCGGGCTGATCCGGCCGGCCTTGGCCATGGCCAGCAGGCGCGCTGTCATCTCGCCATTGTAGAGCCGGCCGCCCAGGCCAAAGCGGCCTTCGTTATAAACCGCATCGCCCTCCAAAAAGAGGCGGGGGGCCAGGGCCACGGGGTAGGTGAAGGCGAGCAGCCAGAAGTCGCTGCCCAGCCAGTCATGGATGAAGCGGCTGGGCCCTTGCTTGGCGCTCAGCTGAAAGGCGTGCGAGGTCTCGTGGGCCAGCAGCAGGCCGGCCCAGTCGCTGGCCGCGAAGTCCTCCAGCTGGGGCGCGCCGCCCGGGTACCAGGCTTCGTACAGCATGGGCTCTATGGTGGTCTCGCCGTTGGCCATCTGGGTCCGGTCTGACAGCATCACCAGGCTCAGCGGCTCATCCAGGTGCCAGCGGAACTCTTTGCCGTAGAGGCCCAGCAGGCGGTCGATCGGCTCGGCCAGGCTGTCGCCCAGGCCCTGGCGCTCCGGGGGGGCCAGCAGCTGCCAGCCCGGGCCCTGGGCCAGGCCATAGGCCTCATCGCCCGGAGGCACCACCGGGTCGGCAGGCAGGGCCCAGGGGCAGAGCAGCAGCATCAGGAGCAGGCAAGGCAGGCGCATGGGCCACCATGGAGGGGGACAAAAAAAGGGAGGGGCAAAAGCCCCTCCCTTTGAGCATCGCGTGAGCGTCGTATCAGGCCTTGGTGACGTTGGCAGCCTGCGGGCCCTTGGCGCCCTCGACCACATCGAAGCTGACAGCCTGGCCCTCTGCCAGGGTCTTGAAGCCGTCGCCGCCGATGGCCGAGAAGTGGACGAAGACGTCCGCGCCGCCGGGGCGCTCGAGGAAGCCGAAACCCTTCTTCTCGTTGAACCACTTCACCTTGCCGTTGACCGAACCCATCTGAACCTCCATCCTGACCCTTCGCCCCAGAGCGACCCCCCGCCTGCGCCAGCGGGGTACCGGGGCTCTGAAAAAAAAGATACTAAAGCCGGGGCATCCTTGCAACCAAAAAATAGCGCGGCCTGCTCGCCTCTTGCCAAGCCGGTAAGGATGCGTATACTTAACCCTTCTTCAGCCCATTCCCGACACTCCCCAAGGCCATGAGCACCCCAAAACCCATCCGCGGCGCCCGCTTCCTCAAGTTCCGATGCACCGATTGCGGCAACTGCTGCACCGACACCATCGTCCCCATCACCGACCATGACGTGCGCCGGCTCATTGAGCCCGGCCGCCCGGCCGAGACCTTCATCAATTTCTACCCGCGCCGCGAGTTCGATGACCGCGCCCCCGAGCTGGCCTGGATCCACCTGGAGGAGGGCCGCCGCGTGATGGCCCTCAAGAAGCAGCCAGGCAGCGAGGCCTGCCACTTCCTCAAGGAGCTGCGCTGCTCAGCCTATGAGCAGCGGCCCATCACCTGCCGGGTCTTCCCTTATCAGGTGGAATTTGACGCCAAGGGCAAGGTCAACCGCTTCTACATCAGCCAGGCCGTGCCCTGCCCTTACCAGCTGGACGGCAAGGTCAACCTGCCCCAGGTGGTGAAGGACTGGGACCTGGATGACGAGCAGGACCTGGAGTACTCCCTCAAGGTGGAGGAGTTCAACGCCCTGCCGCGGCCCCGCACGCGGCACGCCTTCCTTCAGTTCCTGGGCCTGGCCAGCCCTGACCCGGCCCTGCGCATGCTTGAACCCGAGCCCAAAGCCCTTTCAAGGAGGAGACCATGAAGACCTTTGCGCGCACCCTGTCCCTGGCCCTGCTCAGCCTGGGCCTGGCCGGCTGCTTCAGCCATCCGGCCGCGGTGAGCCCCACGCAAGATGCCACCCCCGGCGCCGCGCATGTCACGGCCAGCGGCCTCAAGGTGATGGATTACCGGGTGGGCACCGGGCCCGAGGCCGTGGTGGGCCGCACCGTGGGCGTGCATTACACCGGCTGGCTTGAGAACGGCACCAAGTTCGACTCCAGCGTGGACCGCGGCCAGCCCTTTGAGTTCAGCCTGGGCGCGGGCAATGTCATCAAGGGCTGGGACGAGGGCGTGCAGGGCATGCGCGTGGGCGGCAAGCGCCAGCTCACCGTGCCGCCCGAGCTGGGCTACGGCATGCGCGGGGCGCCGCCCAGCATCCCGCCCAATGCCACGCTGGTGTTCGATGTTGAGCTCTTGAGCGTCAAATGACCGCCCGGCTGGTGCTCGGCAGCCCGGCGCCCGCCTTCGCAGGCCTTCAGGGCGTGGATGGCAAGCCCCACGGCCTGGCAGACTATGCCGCGGCCAAGGCCCTGGCCGTCATCTTCTGGTGCAACCACTGCCCCTATGTGCAGGCCTATGAGGACAGGATCAAGGCCCTGCAGGCAGAGCTGGGGCCCAAGGGCCTGCAGGTGGTGGCCATCAACAGCAATGACGAGCAGGCCTACCCTGAGGATGGCTTTTCTGCCATGGTGGCGCGGGCCAAGGAGCGGGGCTTCAACTTTCCCTACCTGCGCGACGAGAGCCAGCAGGCGGCCCGCGATTTTGGCGCCCTGCGCACCCCGCACATCTTCCTCTTCAATGCCGAGCGCAAGCTGGCCTACCTGGGCCGGGTGGATGACAACTACGCCGAGCCCGCGCTGGTGAAGCGCCAGGAGCTGCGCGAGGCCGTGGAGGACATCTTGGAAGGGCGCCCGGTGCGGACGCCCGAGACCTTTGCCATAGGCTGCACGATCAAGTGGAAGCCCTGAACCGCGCCTTTTGACTGGAGATAGCATGGGCATCAAGGAGCAAGTGCTGGAGCGCCTGAAGACCGTGATGGACCCCGAGCTGAACATCAGCATCGTGGACTTGGGGATGGTCAAGGGCATAGAGCTCCAGGCCAAGACCCTCAACCTGACCATCGCCCTGACGGTCTCGGGCTGCCCGCTGAGGGCCAAGATAGAGGGCGACATTGACCAGGCCCTGCAGGACCTGGAGGGCTTTGAGCATATCCACCTGGCCTTCACGGCCATGGCGCCGGAGGAGCTCAATGCCCTCAAGCAGCGCCTGGGCGCCCAGCGCGCCGGGGCCATCAACAGCCAGCCGGGCATGCCCCAGCACCACAGCCCCGAGAAGCCGGATGCCGGCGGCATCAACCGCCTGCCCAAGAAGGTGCCCAACATCATCGCCGTCACCAGCGGCAAGGGCGGGGTGGGCAAGAGCTCGGTGACCAGCATGCTGGCCACCAGCCTGCAGCGCCTGGGCAAGAAGGTGGGCATCTTGGATGCCGACATCACGGGCCCCAGCATCGCCCGCATCTTCGGCTCCAGCGAGAAGCCCGGGGTCAAGGACGAGTCGGTGCTCATCCCGGTGGACACCAAGAGCGGGGTCAAGATCTTGAGCATGAACCTGCTGATTGACGACGAGGACGCCCCGGTCATCTGGCGCGGCCCGCTGGTCAATGGCGCCATCCGCCAGCTCTACAGCGACGCGGCCTGGGAAGGCTTGGACTTCCTCCTCCTGGACCTGCCGCCCGGCACCTCAGATGCCAATCTCACCGTCTTCCAGAGCATCCCGGTGGACGGGGTGGTGATCGTCACCAGCCCGCAGGACCTGGTGCGCATGATCGTGGCCAAGAGCGTGGGCATGTGCAAGCAGCTGCGCGTGCCCATCATCGGCCTGGTGGAGAACCTGGCCTGGGTCTCCTGCCCGGGCTGCGACCGCGTCATCCTGCCCTTTGGCCCCACGCGCGGGGCCGCGGTGGCCAAGGACTTTGGCATCCCCTTCTTGGGCAGCCTGCCCATCGACGCCAGCCTGGCCGAAGCCTGCGATGCGGGCCAGATAGACCGCTATGAGAGCAAGGCCTTTGCCCAGGTGGCTGAGAAGGTGCTGGAGTCGAGAGCCAAGGCTTGAAGAGCGGCATGCACGGCAATAAAAAAGGCCCGCCAGATGGCGGGCCTTTTTTATTGGGGATGCTCTCTTATGCGCGGCTGTACTGCGGGGCCATCACCGGCTGCTTGTGGCGCAGGGCCAGGGCCGCGCGGTGGGGCCAATGCGGGTTGCGCAGGCTCTCGCGGCCCAAGAGCACGATATCCGCCTGCTGGTTGCGGATGACCTGGTCGGCCTGGGCCGGCTCGGTGATCATGCCCACGCCCGCGGTGGCGATCTGGGCCTGGCGCCTTATGGCATCGCTGAAGGGCAGCTGGTAGCCCGGGCCCAGGGGGATCTCGGCCTTGGCCAGGCTGCCGCCGCTGGAGCAGTCGATGAGGTCAAAGCCCTCGGACTTGAGGTGCCGGGCCAGGGCCACGCTGCTCTCAAGGTCCCAGCCGCCCTCGGGCGCCCAGTCCGTGCAAGAGAGCCGCGCGGAAAGGGGCAGGTCCTGGGGCCAGGCCTTGCGCACGGCCTTGGCCACCATCAGGGGGAAGCGCAGGCGGTTGTTGAGGCCGCCGCCAAAGTCGTCCGTCCGCTTGTTCGAGAGCGGGCTCAAGAAGCTGTGCAGCAGGTAGCCGTGGGCCATGTGGATCTCGAGCCACTCAATGCCGGCCTCGGCCGCGCGGCGGGCCGCCTCGGCAAAGGCCTGGGCCAGGGTGTTCAGCTCGTCCTCGATCAGCTCCTCGGGCACGGGCCAGCCCTGGTCAAAGGCGATGGCCGATGCGCCCTTGGGGATCCAGCCGCCTTCTTTCTTGCCCAGCGGCGCGGGCTTGTCGGGCTGGGCCCAGGGGTTGCGGGTGCTGGCCTTGCGGCCGGCATGGGCTATCTGGATGCCGGGCACGGCGCCCTGGGCCTTGATGAAGCTGGCCACGCTGGCCAGAGCCGCCACCTGCTCGTCCTTCCACAGCCCCAGGTCGTCCGGCGAGATGCGGCCCTCGGGCTCCACGGCCGTGGCTTCCATGATCACCAGGCCGGCGCCGCCTTGGGCAAAGGCGCCGTAGTGGGCCAGGTGCCAGTCCGTGGCGAAGCCGTCCTGGGCGCTGTACTGGCACATGGGCGGCACGCCGATGCGGTTGCGCAGGGTGATCTTCTTGATGGTCAAAGGCGAGAACAGGTCGGTCATGCACGCTCCTCAAAGGCCAAGCAGGGCTTGGGCAAGGTTAGGAACATAACAATAGACCTAATGCAAGGCTTTCACAAGGGCTCAAGCGCGGCTGATGCTGGCCATCACCGCGCTGGGGTAGCGCTCTCCCTGGGCCGCGCCCTGGGGAAAGGCGGCTTCCAGCTGGGCCAGGTCCGCGCTGCTCAGCTTTACGCTCAGGCTGGCCAGGTTCTGCTCAAGGTACTTGCGCTGCTTGGTGCCGGGTATGGGCACCACATCCGGACCTTGCGCCAGCACCCAGGCCAAGGCCAGCTGGCTGGGCAGCACGCCCTTGGCCTGGGCCATGGCCTCCACTTGGCGCACTAGGCCCAGGTTCTTGGCGAAGTTGTCGCCCTGAAAGCGGGGCGAGTGCCGGCGGTAGTCATCCGGCGCAAAATCCTCCGCGCTCTTGA
>CAYXCT010000003.1:0-30046 GCA_964463435.1 uncultured bacterium
AAGCCCGGGCATCCAAGCTGCTGGCCTGGCTCTTCTTGGGCCTGTAGAGCACCAGGCTGACGCCCTGGGGCTGGAAATAGCGCGCCATCACCCGCTGCACGTCGGCGCTGGTGACCTTGCGCATGCGCTCCAGCACCTGGTCGCCCAGGCGCCAATCGCTGCCCAGGGCCTCATAATAGCCCAGCTTGCCGGCCATGCCCTCCATGCTCATGCGCTCGCGGGCCTCGTTGAACTCCAGGCGCGTGCGCTGGCGCTCCAGCTCCTGCTCGCTCGCCCCATCGCGGGCCAGGCGCGCGGCCTCGGCCCACAGCGCGGCGGCCGCGGGCTTGGCCTGGCCCGGCTCCAGCTCGGCATAGAGGTAGGCCAGGCCCGGGAACTTGCCGCTGAAGAGGCCGGAGCTCACGCTGTGGGCCAGCTTGAGGCGCTCGCGCACCTGCTGGTTGAGGCGCGAGCTGATGCCCTGCCCCAGGATGGAGAGGGCCATGTCCAGGGCCGGGGTGTACTCATCCAGCTCGGCGGGCGCGTGCACGCCCATGAAGAGGATGGTGGTCTCCATGTCGCCCTCGGCCTCGTCGCTGCGCAGGGCCTTCTGCCGGGGCTCCTCAGGCACCGCCGGGTGCCGGGCCGCCTTGTCCTGCCAGCCGCCAAAGGCCTGCTCGGCCTGGGCCATCACGCTGTCGGCCTGCACATCGCCCACCACCACCAGCACCAGGTTCTGCGGCCGGTAGTAGCGCTGCCAGTAATCCACCAGCATGGCGTGGTCTTGGCCCTCCACGGTCTCCTTGAAGCCGATGATGGGGAAGCGGTAGGGGTGGCGGGTGAAGGCCAGCTGGGTGAAGCGGTTCCAGGCCTCCCAGCCCGGGTTGTCCTGGCCGCGGTGCAGCTCCTCCAGCACCACCTGGCGCTCGCGGTCGAGCTCAGAGGGGTCAAAGCTGGAATGGCGCAGGGCCTCGGCCATGGTGGCCAGGCCCACGCCCAGCTGGTCCGAGGGCAGCACATCGATGAAATCCGTGGTCTCGTAGCGGGTGTGAGCGTTGTTGTAGCCGCCCGCGGCCTTGATCTTGCGGTCGATGTCGCCCACCTTGAGGCTGGGCGTGCCCTTGAAGAGCATGTGCTCGATGAAGTGGGTGATGCCCTGCTCCTTGGGGCTCTCCCACACCGAGCCGGCCCTGACCCAGACGTTGATGGCCGCCACCGGCGCGCTGTGCACCTCCTTCACCAGCAGGGTCATGCCGTTCTTGAGCACCTTGCGCTCCACCTTGTCGGGCTGGGCCAAGGCCTCGGCCGCCTTGGCCGGGGCGTAGAGGGAGAGCAGCGATGCGGTGACAAAGCTCAATGCTGACACGCGGACTCCTTGGCAAAAGCGCACGATGCGTCCATAGCAGGGGGAAAGGCGCGGGATAAGGCTAGGATTGTAGGGCCGGGCCCGGTGCGGGTCAATGGCCAGCCGCGCCAGGCCCCATCAGCCGCCGGCATTCAGGGCAGCGCCGGCAGATGTCTTGCCGGGACTTGGCCCTGTCGATGCGGCCCTCGCGCCAGAGCAGCTTGGCCTCCGCAGGGCCCATGGGGCTCAAGTGCTGGTAGCCGCGGACCAGCATCTCTTGGGCGATGCGGCCATGGTGCTTGACGATGTTGTGCACCTCCAGCTGGCCCAGGGCGATGTGGCCAGCCAGGCTGCGGCCGCGCCGCATGCTGCCGATGGCCATGTGCAATTCCACATGGTTGCCCAGCAGGTGCTTGCGGCACATCTTCTTGGGAGGTAGCTTCCAATCGCGCATTGCGCACTCCACAGCAGCAGAGCAGGACCATGGGCTGCTAGAAAGACAAACGCCACGGCATGCCGTGGCGTTTGTCTTTTGTGGCTTCAAAACCCTCATATCGCTTCAAGCTCTTGAATGTGCTTTGGATGCCGACTGATATAAACCAAGGTCTTGGCCGCCAAAGTGTCCGGCACCCTGGCACCCTGCTCCCAGGCTTGGACGGTCCTGACGCTGATCCCGAGCTTGTTTGCAAAATCCTTCCTGCCCAAGCCTAATTGAACCTTGCGCAACGCGACTATCTCCTCTTTGGTGATCAGGACCTTGAACACATGGTTCTTGAACAGCTTGCTCCTAATCCCGGTATCAGCCTCTTTCTCAGCTTCCTTGACCAAAGCTGCCATCTTCTTCAATTCACTATCACTAAACGTGAGCTTGCGCATGATTAACTCCTCAACCTGATGAAAAGGCTCGATAGCGCCGAATAACCTCGTCCGAAGGCTGCCCTATCCCCACGACAATGAGATTGAATCTCCTGGATGACCCCCGCATTGTTGGATCATAAGTGAAAAAGACAGAGAATTGATGTTCAACCGCCCCTTCTCGATGCACGAACAACACAAGATAGAATCGGCCCCCAATCTTTTCAAAATTCTCCGGTTTGGTTAAAAGCAAACGCATGCCTATTTCTTCCAGCAATTCCGCTTCATCTAGGTCTAATTCATTGCAAACAGAGGTCAAACTTCTTCTGAAATGGTCAGAAATGCCCGCCTGTTCCTCAAGCCTTCTTATATGGATTGTCCTCTGGAAGGCATCTTTACCCATTGCTCGAAAGCTCCGATGCCCATCACTGTGCTACATAGTAGTATACCTACTATGTAGCACATGTCAATGGGGAGTGTTTATGATCTGGGAATCTAATCTCTACGACCCTATGCCCAATCCCCTTGCCTGGGCCAGCTGATAGATGAAGTCCTCGCAGGCGCTGGCCTCGTTGGGCAGGCTGAAGGCATTGATCACCCCATGGCCCTGGCCGCCGTGGCTCATCAGGATCAGGTGCCGGGTCTTGCCGCGCTCCACGGTCACCAGCTTCAAGCCCTGCCCGCAGTCGCTCTCATGGATCACCAATTGCCGCCTCCCACCGCCGCCGCGCACGCTCCCCCCTAGAACTTGAGCAGCAGGCTGGCCTTGTTCACATAGGCCGTGTCGCTCTGCGGCTTCCAGGTGAAGGCATAGTCGAACTCGTAGAAGCCCCAGTTGAAGCTGGCCCCGGCTGAGGGCTCCAGGCTGTCCGCCCCGGCGCGCAGGCTCCAATGCTCATCCACCGCGTATTCCGTGCCCAGGCGCAGGGTTGCCGCGGGGTCAGGGCCAAAGGACATCTCGGTCTCCAGGGTCACCAGCCAGCTGTGGCGGATGAAGCGGTCGCTGATGCCCACGCCCAGGCGCGGGGCCCGCATGTCCTGGCGGCCGGTGTCCCAGGCCTCGCCGCTATCCAGGTCCTTGAGCGTGGCGGCCAGCAAGAAGTCGCTGGCCAGCTCGGGCATGAAGAGGAAGCCCAGGTCCGCGCCCCAGCCATAGGCGCGGCTGCCGGCCAGATCCTCGCGCAGGCCGCGCAGGGCCAGGCCCCAGCGGAAGCGGTACTCGGGCCGGGCCGCCACGGCCAGGGTGCAGGCCAGGCCCTGCTGGCTCAGGTCATCCCCCCGCGCGCCGGCCTCATCATAGCTGCGGATGCCGAAGACCGCGCTGCGCTGCAGGCCCAGGTAGAGGTCCGCCAGGCCCTCCCAATGCTGGGCCAGGCCCAGGTAGTCGTATTCCTGGTCCTCAGCGTCCCACTGCTGCATGGCCGCGAATTCCGTGGCATGCACGCCCATGCGGGTGAGGCCGGCCGGGTTCCAATAGCCGGCTGAGGCGTCGTCCGCCACGGCGATGAAGGCATTGCCCATGCCCTGGGCCCGCGCGCCAGCGCCCTGGTCCAGCCAGGCCGAGGTGCTGGTGGCCGGGCTGTCAGCCTTGAGACCCAGCGGGGCCAGCAGCAGGCCGGCCCAAAGGATGAGGTGCCGTCTTTGCATGCTCTCCTCTCAGCGCAAGAGCGCGATCTTGCGGCTGGCCTGGAAGAGGCCGCCGCTGCCATCCCAGGCCGTGACGCGGGCGAAATAGACGCCATTGGCAAAGCCGGCCGCGTTCCAGGTGAGCCGCTGCTCGCCCAAGCCGCTGGGCCCGTCCAGGCTCGCCACGCGGCGGTGGCTGGCATCGTAGATCTCAACCTTCACCTCGCTGGCCTGGCGGCTGAGCACATAGCGCAGCAGCACCTTGTCCTGGCGCACGGGGTTGGGCAGCACCTTGAACTGCTCATCCGGCAGCAGGCTGCCATCCTGGTCGCTCTGGCTGATGGAAAGGCTGCTGATGACAGGGCCGCTGGAGAGGTCGGGCGTAGCATCCATCTCCGCGCGCAGGCGCACATAGCGCTGCAAGGGGCAGAGCAGGGCCCCCATGGGCTGGGCCTGCCAAGGGCTCCAAGCGCTGGCATCGGCCGAGGACTGGCTGAACAGCGCCAAGCCCGCGCCATTGGGCACCTGGGCGCTGATGCTCAGGCTGCCGGCTGCCACCGGCACCCCGCCGCGGTCCAGGCTGGCGCTGGTCCAGCTGGCATGGCTGGCCAGGGGATAGAGCCGCACAAAATCCACGTCCGCGCTGCCGCCATTGCTGCAGGCCGTGCAAGTGATGAAGCCTAAGCCAAAATTCATGTTGGGGCCCAGATCCATGCTGGCTGTGTTGGTGCTTGAAACCACATCCGTAAAGTCCGCGGCATTGTCATCTTTGAATGCAGCCGTGAAGGAGTTGCCGCTTTTGATGATGCGGAGGGTGACCCACTGAGTATTTCCGTTTAATGCAGATGTACCGCACCGTGTGACCGATCCATCAAAATAGGATACATAAATTTGACAAATCTGATTTGATTCTTCTGCATACACGTCATAGTGCGTGCTGGTCCAAGGCCAGCCAGTGACATACAGGCCCACGGTGTTGTTGGGCGCATAGGGCTTCACCCGCGCCACCAGAGTGAGGCTGCTGGGCGTGGCAAAATCATTGCTCTGCAGGCCGTAGTAGGCGCTGCCATCTGCCTTGATGCTGACTGCGCCATTGCTGAAGCCCAAGACCGGGGTGCTGGGATTCCAGCGGCCCTTGAGAAAAGCCTGGTCAAACTCATCGCTGCGCGGCCCGCAGGCGGCTGCCATGGCCAGCTGACCGTATTGCTGGCCCGCGTCCCAGGCCGTGCCAGTGCCGCTGTTGAAGCCGGAATAGCTGTTGATGCTGATGACGGTCTTGGCCGGCAGGCTGAGAGGGCCGAGCAATGTCAATGCCAGCAAGGCTAGGTTCAAAAGCATGGCGCACCTTCGCATTGGCTGCAGCTATTCACGCTGCACCAGTTGCAGTAGATGGGGAAAGGGACGTCCTGATCCCCTGAATTGAAGCTGTATTGAAAGAGCCACCATAGCTTCTTGTCAGTCCCCAGCACTGAGGCGATGTCCCAGCCCGCGGTGCCGTTGACCCCCAGCTGAAGGTCAGTGGGCGTGCCGCCCACCCACACCGTGGCTGCTGGAGCGCAGGAAGAGCTGTAATCGCTGTGGAGCATGATGCTGCCGCTGCTTGAGGCCGCGGGGCCATAGCCCAGCAAGGTCATCCCCTGATATTGAAGGCGGAGCGCGGTGCCCAGCGGGATGTTGCGGCCCGTGGCGCTGAGGCGGGCCGTGGCGCTGAGCGAATAAGCCCCTCCATTGCTATAGGCGGCCAAATTCCCCAAGGAGCAGGTGAGGGACAGGTCCCAGTCTTTGGCAGGGTGCAGCGGCAATGCCTGTGCTGCCAGCTGGCTGCCCACATAGCCCTGCACCGTGAGGGTCAGGCTGGCGGCCATGGTGCCTGCCGGGATGCTGAGCCTGAGCTCGGCGCTCTGGCCGCTGCGCAGGAAGGCAGGCGTGAACACGGCCTCCCCGCCCGGCGGAAGCCCATCCATGGCCAGAGCCAGGTCCATGCCCCTGTCGCCGGCTGGCTGGTTCTGCACGCTCAGGTAATAGGTGGCGCCAAGATAGGGATAGGGCATGTTTTGCGGGCTCTGCAGCAGCAGGCTGGCTCCAGCCACCTGAAGCTGGCCCTCATACGCCGGGGCCGCTCGGCTCAGCACCGCGCTCTTCCAGAGCGGCGCGGCCGCGGCTTGGCCGGCAAAGGCGTACTGGTAGGTGCCGGCCTGGTCCAGGCTGTCAAAGCGCACCGTGGGCTGGCCTGCCTCCACGCTGCCCACATTCTGCAGCAGCACTGAGCCATCCGGCTGCAGGGCCTGGATGGGTATGCCCGTGACGCCCGTGGCCGTCTGCGTGAGGTCCATCAGGGTGATGTGCAGGCAGCCCTTGTGCGCCAAGCTCTGCCCAGCCTGCGGGGCCAGGGGCAGCGTGGGCGGCCGCGTGCAGGAGCTGAGCAAGAGCAGGGTGAGGAGAAATGCTGCAGGCTTCTTCATTGCAAGTCCTCAGTGCAAGGCTTGCGAAGTATAACAAAAATGTAATTGATATCAATATAAAAAACATGATATTTTCTAGTAGTAGTATTTAATCGTCATAACAATTTAAATATTTTTCCTCTGCTTGCTTAAATTTGCCATTTCAAAACACGACAGGCCAAAAAAAGATCCATCCTCGCGGATGGATCTGCGATGCAAACCCGCTTTATTGGCTCACTTCCCCTGCTTCAGCTTCATCTCAATGATCAGGTTCTCAATGCGCCGCAGGTCCTCTTTGTTGATGGCCTCGATGGCCAGGCCGCAGACCCAGACCTGGCTGCTGCCGCTGGAATCTCGGCTGGCGGCTGTGTCGCGCCGCATCACGCGCGAGAGCGCGCGCAGGGGCCTGGGCAGGCCCGGCACCTCCATGTCCACCATCACCGGGGTGCCCACCTCCAGCGGGCTGTCGCTCAAGAGGCAAAAGCCGCCGGCTGAGATGTCGCGCGTGACGCCCTTGAGCAGGGTCTCTGGCCGGGCTTCAATGTCCATCTGGCCCAGGGCCGTCTCGCGATAGGCCGCGTCCTTGGCCAGGGCATCGGCGTGCGCGGCATCCAGCACGTAGAAGCGCACCGCCATCTGCGCCACCACGCGCTCAAAGCGGCGCTGCTCAATGCGCCCCTTGTGCATGTCCATGCCGCCTCCTGCTCAGGGCCAAGAGCGGCTGTCGCCGTTCTCTGGCACCCAGATGTCCGCGTCCGCGGCGCCGCGCAGCCGCATGGCCTGGCCAAAGAGCACCCCGGCCTCCGCGCCCTGGTCATCGCCCAGGGCGAAGGTCCCCTGGTGGACGGCCATGCAGGCCTTGGGCTGCAGCAAGCTCCAGGCCTCGGCCGCCTCCTCGGGGTCCATGTGCACGTCGTGCATGAACCAGCGCGGGCTGAAGGCGCCAATGGGGAGCAAAGCCAGGTCCAGGCGCGGGAAGCGCTGGGCGATCTCATCGAACTGGCCGCCCCAGGCCGTGTCGCCGGCAAAGTACACCGCGCGGCCGCCAGCCTGCAGCACAAAGCCGCCCCACAGGCTCAGGTCATAGTCATCCGGGCCGCGGCCCGAGAAATGCCGGGCCGGCACCAGGGTCACCCGCGCGCCAGGCAGGGCCTCCACGCCCTGCCACCAGTCCAGCTGGATGACATGCCGAAGGCCCAGGCCCTTGAGGCAGCGCAGGTTGTTGAGCGGGCACACCAGCACTAGGCCCGGGTCGCGCTGGGCCAGGCGCCGCAGCGTCGGCCGGTCCAGGTGGTCGTAGTGGTTGTGCGAGAGCAGCACCAGCTGGATGGGCGGCAGGTCCTCGAAGCGCAAGCCGGGGATGGCCCCGCGCTTGGGCCCGGCAAAGGCCACGGGGCTGGCGCGGTTGGACCAGATGGGGTCGGTGAGCGCGTTGAGCCCCGGCACCTGCAGCAGCACCGTGGAATGGTTGACAAAGGTGGCGCGCAGCCCCTCGGCGAGCGCTCGGGGCGGGGCGGGCGCCGGGGTGATGCTGCGCTTCTGCACCCAGCCGCTGCGGCGGCCCAGGCGCCAGCGGATGAAGTCCATCACCGTGCGGCTGGCTGGCGGGCCGGGATTGAAGAAGCGCCAGCCATCGCAATGGCCGGAGAGCGGCAGGCCCGGGCTGCCCCAGGACAGGCTGGCGGCCAGGCCGGCCAGGGCCAGCAGCAGGGCCAGCAGCAGCAGGGCTGTGCGGCGGCGGCGGGCCATGCTAGTCAAAGACCACGGTGCGCACGCCGTGGCGGAAGACGCGGTGCTCGGTGTAGGCCAGCAGGGCCTCGGCCAGCGCCTGCTGCTCAAGGTCGCGGCCCTTGCGCTTGAGGTCCTCGGGCGTGTCGCGGTGGCTCACCCTCTGCACGCGCTGCTCGATGATGGGGCCCTCGTCCAGGTCCTCGGTGACAAAGTGGGCCGTGGCGCCGATCACCTTGACCCCCCGGTCCCAGGCCTGCTGATAGGGCTTGGCGCCCTTGAAGCCGGGCAGGAAGCTGTGGTGGATGTTGATGATGTCGCGGCCATAGGCCTTGAGGAAGGGCGCGCTCAAGATCTGCATGAACCTGGCCAGCACCAAAAAATCAGTGCCCTTGGCCAGGTCGAGGATGGCGGCCTCTTGCAGGGCCTTGCCCTCTGCCGGCAGCAGGTGGAAGGGCACGCCATAGTGGCCGGCCAGGGAGCGGGCCTGCTCATGGTTGCCCGCCACCCAGGCGATGTCCATGCAGAGCAGGCCCTCGCGCACGCGGTGCAGCACATCGGCCAGGCAGTGGGTCTGGCGCGAGACTAGGATGCCGGCCCTGCCGGGAACGCCCGCGAGGTGCAGCTGCCACTGGGCGCCGATCTCCTTGGCCAGGCGGCCAAAGGCGGATTCCAGCTCTGGGCGCGGGCTGCGCCCTGGGTCAAAGGTGAACTCCAGCCGCATGAAGAAGAGGCCAGCCTGGGCTGCGGTGGTGTGCTGGTCCGCGGCTATGATGTTGCCGCCCAGCTTGGCCACCAGGGCCGTGATGCGGGCGATCAATCCGGTCTGGTCCGGGCACTGGAAGAGGGCGATGGCGCGCTGCATGAGGTCTCCTTGGATGCGCCGATTTTACCCCAAGCCCGGCCATAAAGAAAGCCGCCCTTGAAAGGCGGCTCTCTGCTCTCCCTGCTCTCTTGCGGGCGCTAGCGGTACACGCCGCGCTCGGATGTCTTGAGGAAGCCCACCAGCTGCTGCACCTCAGCGCTCTTGTCAGGCAGGGCCTCCAGCTGGGCCAAGGCCTCGCTGAAGTTGGACTTGGGGTCCTGGAAGATGCGGAAGGCGGCGGCCAGGGCGTCCAGGGCCTCGCGGCTAAAACCCCGACGCTTGAGGCCCACCTTGTTGAGGCCATAGACCTTGACCTCATCGCCGCCGCTGGTGGTGCTGAAGGGCGGCACGTCCTTGGAGAGCCGCGACAGGGCGCCCACCATGGCGCCGGCGCCGATGCGGGCGTGCTGGTGCAGGCCGGTGAGGCCGCCGATCACGGCAAAGGAGCCGATCTGGCAGTGGCCGGCAAAGGTGGCGCTGTTGGCAGCCACCACATGGTCGCCCACCACGCAGTCATGGGCCACGTGGGTGTAGGCCATGAGCAGGTTGTGGCTGCCCACGCGGGTGACGCCCTTGCCCTCTGCCGTGCCGCGGTGCAGGGTGCAGAACTCGCGCAGGCTGTTGTCATCGCCTATCTCCAGCCGGGTGGGCTGGCCCTTGTAGCCCAGGTCTTGCGGCGCGCCGCCCAGGGCGGCAAAGGGGAAGACCTGGTTGCGCTGCCCCAGGCTGACGCCGGAATGAACCACGGCGTGGTGGCCGATGCTGCTGCCTGCGCCGATCTTGGCCCCTGCCTCGATCACGGCAAAAGCCCCTACCTCCACCCCTTCCGCAATCTCTGCCTTAGCATCCACATAAGCGGTGGGATGGATGCTCCGGTCCATGGTGGTGCCCATCTTACTGCCCTCCTGAGCCAAGCCCTGCTTTGGCCTGTTTTGATTGCTCTGACCTTCCTATTATATGCAACCTGTCAATCTCTGCCACTAAAGAGCCGGCCTCTCCTTGGCCGCCAAGGCCTGGCGCATGGATTCTTGATGAGCCTTAAAATCGAAGTGACAGCCCGGTGCCAGCCCCCCTTGCTCCACTTGGGAAAACACCCTCTGAGCTGCTCGCAAAGACTGGGGCTCTTGCCAGCCCAGGCCCTCAGCCTCCATCACCATATATTCACAGTAGTGGTAATTCTCTGGGTAACAGGCCCGGGCCTCCAGGATGAAGGGCAGCGCGGCCTGGTAATCCTTCTGGTCCGTGATGAGCACCTGGCACAGGAAAAGCTTGGCGGGGATGGAGGCATAATCGCCTTTGAGCGCGCACGCCTTCAGGTTCTGCAAGGCTGCGGGCACATCGCCGTGCATGCTCAGCACAAACTGGAGCAGGCCTTGCATGCGGCCGCAAAAGTACTGGAACTGGCCCAAGCCTAGGTAGGCATTGAAGAGCCCAGGGTCCCTGGCCACAGCTTCCCTAAGGTCCGCGTAAGCCCGCTTGCCGTCCTGGTAGCTCTTCCAATAGCTCTTCTCATACAGCCGGGCCATGCCCCGGCAGCCGTAGGCGCCGCCCAGGTAGAGCCTGCTGCGCGCCGAGGGCGCGGCAGCATCCAGCGCCTCCGCCATCTGGATGGCGGTTGCCGACTCCTGATAAAAGCGCTCCAGCAAGCCCGGGTCTAGCTTGCCAGCCAAGATGGATTCCTGGATCTCGTAAAGATACACGCCCTGCAAAAAGATGCGGGGCAAGGGATGGCCCGCTTGCTGGGCGATGCCTTGCTGGGTGAGCCGATGCGCCCCCTCAAAATCCATGCGCTGCAGGGCATCCTGGCCTGCCAGCAATGCCTGCATGCAGGCTGCTGGCAATTCAGGCCCGCCAAGATTGGAGCTGCCGGCTGCATAGGCAGGGGCGGGCAGGAGTGCTCCGCACAGAGCCAGAGCGCTCCCGCATAGCCAGGCTCTCCATCGCCCGATCGCAGCCCCTGTCGCGCTCGGCATCACAAGCCTCCCAGCCGCCAGCGATACCACCGGGCCAAGGGAGTGCCCCTATCCACCGGCAGCCCTCGGCTGTCGCAAAGCGCCATCTCATCCGGCTGCCCCGGGATGCGCAGGCGCAGCAGGTCTTTCTCCCGCGAGAGCGCCCGACCCGGCCCAGGGCTGAACAAATCGCGCCCCATGAACTGCCCGGCCGCTGGCAAGCCCATCAGGGCCGCCAGGGTGGGAGCCAGATCCAGCTGGCTGGACAGGCGATCCTGGTCCAAGCGGCCCAGGGCGCTCGCGCCGCCGGCCACGAAGATCATGGGGATGCGGTTGGTCCGGTGGTCGGGAGCGCCGCTCATGGCCAGCGACTCATCGCCATAGGCGGGGAAATGGTCAGCGGTGATGACCACCAAGGTCCCCTGGTCCAGCATCCCGCGCTCGCGCAGCCCCTGGAAAAAGCGCCGCAGGTTGTCGTCCAGCTGGTTCAGCGCCTTGGCCAAGCCGCCCGTGCGCTCCCGCACTGCGGCGGGAAAGCCCGCCTCCGGCTTCTGCCAATAGTAGGGCGGATGGGTGTCCAGCGTGTCCACCAGCAGCAGCACCGGCTTCGCGCGGTGCTGCTGCAAATAGGCAGCGGCTTCGTCAAAGACCGCGCGGTCGCACAGCGCCCCGCCCCAGGAGCAAAAATCCCTGTCCGGCCTCCGGCTGACAAACGACTCCTTGCCATAAACGCGGCCCACATGCAGGGCCATGGGGTAAGCCATGTCATGGCTGCGGAAATGCAGGGTGTCGCCGAAGAGCATGCAGGTGTCATAGCCCGCGGAGCGCGCAAGAGAGAACAGTGAAGGGCCGGGATAAGGATGCTCCCCCCACTCAAAGTCAGTCCGCCCGGCCATGAGGGAGAACTGGCCCTGCTCGGTGTCCATGCCCGCGCTGTAGCAGGCGTCAAGATGGGGGTTGGCGGCCTGCAAGCTGTCCAAAAAGGGCGTCATGCCGGCCGGGCGGCGCGGATTGTGCGGGTCCAAGAAAGCCGCGGCTAGCGATTCGACCGCCACCACCACCACCCTATGCCAACGGCCAGGGAAGGGCTGGCGCCCGGCCGACGGCTCCATGGCCAGCCCCTTCTCCACAGCCCAGGCCTGATCCTCCCGGCTCAAAGCCACCGGCCCGGGCTTGACCCAGTCCGGCCCGGTCTGCCACATGCCACGCATGATGCCGGCCAGGGTCTCTGCCTGGCCCTCGCCCAAGATCTCATCGGCCTTCACCGCGGCCACATCCGTCGGCGAAGCCGCCACCTTCCCCGCCCACTGGAATGTCCCCCCCAGGATGATGGCCACCCATACAGCCATCCTGGCCCAATGCGGCCAGCGGAAGCGGTCAAAGCGCGGGCCCCGGAAGGACAGGCGCCAGGTCCCCCAGCCCAATCCCAGAGCCAGGGCCAGGCCGCAAACGGCCGCCAAAAGGGCGGATGCCGTCAAAGCCGGCTTCAGCGAGGTCCAAGACAAGTTCTCCACCAAAGCCCGGTCCAGGCGCGTATCGCATTGGAAGAAATAGACCAGGTCGCTGACGCACAAGGACACCAGGAAGACCACCCACAAGCTCAGCAGAGTCCGCAGGGCCGCGCCCCAGATCCCCTGCGGCTGAAAGCGGTAGATCGCCCAAGCCAAAAGGGACCCTGGCAGCACGTCCCGCAGGGCTCCCTGCAGCCCCCAGACCACGGACCCATGCATGCTGCCGGCCATGAAGAAGCGCAGCAAAAAGCTGAAGGCCAGACAGGCCAGCGCCGCCAGCAGCGGGCCCGGCACCAGCAAGCGGCGCCAAAGCTTCCTTGTGCCAGATCTCCCTTCTTCGAGCTCAATTATACAAGCGTCCATCTTTCCATCCTCCAAGGCCCATCCTGCCCTGATTCTAGGCATGACCTTTGCCCCAGCGCAAGCCCTCAAAGGCTGGCGGCCCTGACGGTCCCAAGGGATTGATCCCAATGGGCCCTTGATTTGTCCGATGCAAGCCCCCAAAAGCAGCGCACGAGCTGTTCTTATTTGGGCATGAAGATCTTAGCTAAAGCTGCCTTGCTCCAAAGGCGATAGCGGTCAACATAGACGAAGATAGCCGGCACCACCACCAAGGTCAGCAAGGTCTCTGAGACGATGCCGCCCACGATGGCCATGCCCATGGAAGTGCGCATCTTTGCCGCTTCGCTCATCCCCAGAGCCACCGGCAGGGTGCCTGCGATCAAGGCAAAAGAGGTCATCAAGATAGGCCGCAGGCGGACGCGCCCAGCCTTGAAGATCGCCTCTGAAGGGGTCAAGCCCTCGGCGATCAACTGGTTGGCAAAGCCCACCAGCAGGATGGAGTTCTTGCCGGCGATGCCCAGCAAGAAGAAGATGCCCAGGATGGTGAACACATTGAGGATGTTGCCCAGCGCAAACAGGATGATGAAAGCGCCGCTCAAGGCTAGGGGCAGGGCCACCAAGATGGTCATCGGGGTGGCAAAGGAGCCATAGAGGCTGGAGAGGATGAGGTAGATGAAGATGATGCCAAAGGCGATGGCCACCACAGCGGAGCTGTTGGTCTCCTTCATGTTCTCGGCATCGCCGCCCCAATCTGCGCGCACAGAATCAGGCAGCTTGCCGGGCCCAGAGGCCATATAGCGCTCCACATCAGCCACCACGTCCCCCACGCCCACGCCCGGTGCCACGCTAGCCGTGATCTGGATCTGGCGCCCGCGGTCCTGGCGGTCTATCTCCGCCGCTCCCGGCGCCTCCTCGGCCAAGGCCACATCCGATAGCCGCACCAAGCGGTGGTTGACATTGGGCACCAGGACCTGGCTGTAATCCTTCTCGAGGTCGCGCTGATCTGGCTGCAGGCGCACGCGGATATCGTACTCCTTGCCATTCTCGCGGAATTTGGCCGGGGTGAAGCCTTCCACCATGGCTCGCAGCTCCATGTCCACGGTCTTGGAATTGACGCCAAAAGCATCCGCTTCCTTCTCCTTCAGCTGAACGCGGAATTCCGGCTTTCCAGGGCGCAGAGTGGTGTCCATATCCTTCACGCGCGCATCCTGAGCCAAGTTTGCCTTCAACTGAGCAGCATAGGCCTCAAGCTGGGCAGCGTCCGAGCCTATCAAATTCAAGACAAAAGGCTGGCCAGCCAGGCCACCGGAAGGGTCGAAGGCCTTCACCTTGGGCAAAGCTTGGGCAAAAGGCGCCAGCTGGCCCCGCAGCTTGTCGCAGAATTGGTTGGTGGTGCCGCCGCGCCGATCCCCGCCCTTCAGCTGCACAAAGAGCTGGGCCTTGTTGGCCTCCCCATTGCTGCCGCCCACGGTGAGCGCCACCATTTCCACATTGGCGTTCTTCTTGATCACCGCTTCCACCTGCCGAGCCACCAGCTGGGTGCCGTCAAGGTTGGTCCCAGGCGCCATCTCCAGGTCCACGAGGGCTTGGCCATGGTCCAAGTCGGGGGCAAAAGCTTGGGGCACCCTGTGCGCCGCAGTCATGCTCAAGACAAAGACGCCCAAGCTTATCAGAATGGGGACCATGGGCTTGCGAAGGATGCCGCCCAATAGCTTGCTATAGGCTCCCTCCATCCAGGTTTGAACGTGATCGAAGGCCCTCACCGGCGCGCGCAGCCTTGTTATCCAAGGCCAGCGCGGCTTCTTGTCCATCTCCCGGCCGTCCGCAAAATAGCCCGTCAGCATGGGGATCAGGGTCAAGGCCACAAAGAAGCTGATGGCCATGGCAAAGACCAGGGTCAGGCCGAACTGCTTGAGGAATTGGCCGACCAAGCCTCCCATGAAGGCCACGGGCACGAAGATGGAGATCACCACCAGGGTGATGGCGAAGACCGAGACCTGGATCTGGTTGGTGCCGTGCTCAGCTGCGTGCAGGGGAGATTCGCCCTCCTCCATGCGGCGGAAGATGTTCTCAATGACCACGATGGCATCGTCCACCAGCAGGCCGACGCCCAGGCTCAGCGCGATCAGGGAGATGACGTTGATGGTGAAGCCCGAGACCCCCATCAGGGCAAAAGCGCCTATCAAGGAGACGGGCAGCACCACAGCCGTGATGAGCATGGCGCGCACATTGCCCAGGAAGAGATAGATCACCAGCATGGTCAGCAGGATGGACAGCAGGATCGTCTCATAGACATCGCTCACATTCTCGTTGACGTACTCGCTGGAATCGACCAGCACCCCAAGGCTAGCAGGGGTCTTTTGCTTCTTAAAAGTTTGGTTCAGGCTCCCCATGACCTTCTTCACGCCATTGGCCATGTCCACGATGTTGGTCCCAGCCTGGCGGTAGATATAAAGGAACAGCACTGGCTTGCCGTCCACATAGGTGCGGCTCTTCTCATCCGCCAAGGTGTCCACCACTTGGCCCACCTCTCCTATCTTGGTGGGCCGCTCATTGCCATAGAGATTGACCAGCACCTCGGAGACCTGGCTCACGCTCTTGAACTCGCCCATGCCGCGGAAAGCCATTTCTCGCAGGCCCTGATCGACCTTGCCGCTGGGGATGTTCTCGCCCGAAGCGCCTATCTGGGCCGCCACCTGGACGACCGGGATCTCCTTCTGCGCCAGCTTGCCGCGATCCAACAGCACATGGATCTCCCGCTTGCGGCCGCCATAGATCTGCACCGCTGCCACGGAATTCACCTGCTCCAGCCGGGGCCGGATCACCTGATCGGCCAGGTCGTAAAGCTCGCCCGGCTTCATGTCCGCCTTCAGCGTCAGCTCCATCACCGGCTGGTCGGCTGGGTCATAGTGCCGGATGAGCGGCTCCTCGACCTCCCGGGGCAGGTCGCCGCGGCTCATGTTCACCTTGTCGCGGACCTCCTGCTCAAGCTTGTCGGTGTTCATGCCCATGTGGAACTCAGCCGTGAGGATGCTCACACCTTCCAGGTTCTTGGAGCTGAGCCGCTTCAAGCCCGAGATGGCCGCGATCTTCTCTTCCAAGGGCCGGCTGACCAGGGTCTCGATCTCGGAAGGCCCAGCGCCCGGGTAGACCGTGATCACCGAGATGATGGGGATGCTGGTGCTGGGAAAAAGATCCACGCCCATGGCCTTGAAGGACGCCAAGCCCACCGCCACCGTTGCCAGCATTATGGAAACGATGAGCGCCGGATGCTTGATTGCCAATTTCGCCAAGTTCATGTCATTCCCCCGCTTTTGCGGCGTCATCCGCCGAATAGAGTTTGAGCGCGGCCCGCAAGCTTAGGAGCTGCTGGGCCAGTTGCAGGCGCTGCAGCTTGGCCTGGGATTGGTCCTGCTCGAACATCAGCACCTCATTCGTGATGGCTCGGCCCTGCTCCAGGCGCTTTCTGCCATCCAGCAGCTTGGCCTGCTGCGCCTCGACCAGCTGGCCTGCCAGCTCCAGGGATTCCTTGGCGTCCCTGATCTGCTGGGCCAAGAGCGCCCAATCCTTGTCCTCCATGGTTTGCTTCTGCTCCCATTGCTCCTGCTGGGCCTTCACATTCAAGCGGGCCCCCTCGCGCGCCCGGTAGGAGGACAGCACGTCCAGGGGGGCATTGAAGCGCAGCCCAACCTGGGCGTCCCGCTTTCCGTCGATGACCCCGTTCTCAAAAGAATCATAGCCTCCCCCCAAGGTGCTGAGCCCGTAAGCGCCGTAGATATCCAAGGATGGCTTGTTCCTCTCTTCCACCACCACCGCGCCAGCCGCAGCCAGCTCTGCTTGAGACTGCGCCATGGCCACATCCAAGCGATGCCCCGGCTTTTGCGCGCTGGGCGAGAAGCCCAAGAGCTCCTGATAGGGCAAGGGCTCCAGATCCCCGGGGTCCGTGTCGCAGGGCTTGCCGCGCTGGCTGTTGAATTCCTTCAGCGCCGACAGGGCCTCGCTCTGGGCACCCTTCAGGGCCAGGCGCCGCAGGGCGACCAAGCCCTGGGCTTGCAGGGCATCCGAGGGCTCCCCCAGCTTCATCTGCGCCTTGTGGTTCATGTTGTCCAAGATCGCCTGCGCTTGCGCCAGCGCTTGGGCCTGGATGCCCACCGCCTCGCGGGCCGCGGCCAAGCGCCAGTAGGCGTTCTCGGCCTGCACTTGCGTCGCCAGATCCTGCAGGCGCGCGCCCTGCCTCTGCAGCCGGCTGCCCGCCAGCATCTGCCTCTGCTGGGCCCGCGCTGAGCGCCCCAGCCCGTTGGACCACAAGGACAGGGACAGCTGCACGGTCGGCCCGGAATCATAGGCGTCAATGGTGCCCAGGCTGCCAAGGCCGGGTATGTCCAGGCCCATGAGGTCGATATGATTCATCCCGTAGTAGAGCTTGCCCTGCAGGCCAAAGTCGGTCTGCTGCTGCAGGCCAAAGGCGAAGCTCTGGGTGTCGAGGCGGTCGAAGGAGGCCAGCGGGACCTGCTGCGCGTCCTGCCCCCAATTGGCCGTGCCAAAGACCTGCGGCCTAAAGAACAGCGAGGCTTCCGACTCCGCGCCATCGGCCGAGCGCGCCAGATCCCTGCTCGCCGCCACGCCCTGGTTGTTGCTGGCGACCTGCCCAAGGTATGCGCCGACGCTGAGCACCTCTGCCGCCCCTGCCCGCGGCGCAGCCGCCAGCAGGGCTAAACCCAGAACAACGCCGCCGAGCTCTCTCATCTTCTTCTCCTGGCAAAGGCCATGTCATAAGTAATCAAATGATTACTTATAGCATATAACATTCCAAAACATTTAATCAAGCGATTACTTGCGGGCAGGCGCAAAAAAACCGCCATCGCGGCGGTTTTTCACAAGCCAGCACCCCGTTCGCCCAGCCGTGACCCTCAGCGCCCGGCGCCCGCCCCCAAAGAGGCGAAGAAATGGATCATGGTCCGGGTCTCCTCTTCGATCTCCTTCAAGGGCTTCTCAAAGATGAGGTGATTCAGCAGCACTTGGCCGATGAAGTAGGAAGAAAGCGCCTTGGCCACCTGCTCGACCTTGGCCGGGGCCGGGAAGACTCCTGCCTTCTTCATATCAATGAAGCGCTCACAAAGATGCCGGTCCAGGTTCTGAATGGCATCTTTCTGCAGGCGCTTCCTAAACTGGGCGTTGGTGAAAGCAAAGCCCCCGATGATGCGCATGGCCTTGGTGTTCATCCGCGCATGCTCGAACATCGCCTTGCTGTAATTGATCAACTCGTCTTCCAGGTCAGGGAGCAGGGGCGGCAGGTCCTGGGAGAAGAAAGCGTCCTTCTGCTGCTCAAAGACCGCCAGCAGCAGCTTTTCTTTGCTCCCAAAATACCGGGCGATCAGGGCAGCGTTGAGGCCGGCCTTCTTGCCCACCATCCGCGTGGTGGTCGCATTGAAGCCGTGCGCGGAGAACACATCAATGGCCGCTTCCAGCAGGCGCTGCTTGGAGGCAGCGCTGTCCCGCTTGAATGCCGAGGTTTTCCGGGGAGTAGCCATGCCATAGTCATAGCAGAACTGGCGGGGATTTCCAAGCGCTTAGGCCTGCTCGCAGAGGACCAGCTCCAAAGCGCCTTTCTTAACCTCCGCCTTCACGCTCTGCCCTTCGCGCAGCTTGCCGTCCAGCAGCTCCATGGCCAGGGGGTCGGCCAGCTGCTCTTGGATGACGCGCTTGAGCGGCCGGGCGCCATAGGCCGGGTCAAAGCCCTGCTCTGCCAGCAGGGCCAGGGCCTGGGGCGTGAGCTCCAGCCCCACCTTGCGCTCTGCGAGCCGAGCCTGCAGCAGCTTGACCTGCACCAGGGCTATCTCGCGCACCTGCTCCAGGCCCAGGCGATGGAAGGGCACGATGGCATCGATGCGGTTGAGGAACTCGGGCCTGAACTGGGCCTTGAGCGCGGCCTGCATCTCGTGGTCGCGCTCGGCATCGGTGCTGGCCAGGTCCTCGGCCATGCGCTGGCTGCCGATGTTGCTGGTCATGATGAGCACGGTGTTGCGGAAGTCCACGGTGCGGCCCTGGCCATCCGTGAGCCGGCCGTCATCCATGGCCTGCAGCAGCAGGTTGAAGACATCCGGGTGGGCCTTCTCGATCTCGTCAAAGAGCACCACGCTGTAGGGCCGCCGCCGCACCGCCTCGGTCAGCTGGCCGCCCTCCTCATAGCCCACGTATCCCGGGGGCGCGCCGATCAGGCGGCTGACCGCGTGCTTCTCCATGTATTCGCTCATGTCGATGCGCACCAGCTGCTGCTCATCGTCAAAGAGCAGCTCGGCCAGGGCCTTGGCCAGCTCGGTCTTGCCCACGCCGGTGGGGCCCACAAAGAGGAACACGCCCGTGGGCCGCTTGGGGTCTGAGAGCCCGGCGCGGCTGCGGCGCACCGCCGTGGCCACTGCTCTCAAGGCCGCGGCCTGGCCCTTCACGCGCTCGCCAAGCCGAGCCTCCAGGGCCACCAATTTGGCCTGCTCGCCCTCCATCATCCTAGAGACCGGGATGCCGGTCCAGCGCGCCACCACGGCCGCCACCTCATCCGCGGTCACCTCCTCCTTGAGCAGGCCGCCATCCTTCTGCTCCGCGGCCAGGGCCTGCTCCTGCTCCTTGAGCAGCTTCTGCAGGCGCGGGATCTCGCCGTAGCGGATCTGGGCCACCTTCTCCAGCTCGCCCTGGCGCTCTAGGCGCGCCTCCTCGGTCCTTTGCTCATCGATCTGCTTCTTGGTGGCGCGCAGCGCTGTGATGGCTTGCTTTTCCTTGAGCCAGCGCTCCTTGAGCCCTTTGGCCTCCTGGCTCAGGGCCTTGGCCTCCTGCTCCAGCCGCTCCAGCCGCTCGCGGCTGGCCGCGTCCTTCTCTTTCTTCAAGGCCTGGCGCTCCACCTCCAGCTGTCGCAGCTTGCGCTCGGCCTCGTCCAGGGCCTGGGGCATGCTGTCTATCTCCATGCGCAGGTGGCTGGCGGCCTCGTCCACCAGGTCGATGGCCTTGTCCGGCAGGAAGCGGTTGCCGATGTAGCGGGCGCTCAAGGTGGCCGCGGCCACCAGGGCCGCGTCCTGGATGCGCACGCCGTGATGCACCTCGTAGCGCTCCTTGAGCCCGCGCAGGATGCTGATGCTGTCCTCCACGCTGGGCTCGCCCACGTAGACCGGCTGGAAGCGCCGCTCCAACGCCGCGTCCTTCTCGATATGGGTGCGGTACTCGTCCAAGGTGGTGGCGCCCACGGCCTTCAGCTCGCCGCGGGCCAGGGCCGGCTTGAGCATGTTGCTGGCGTCCATGCTGCCCTCGGCCGAGCCCGCGCCCACCAGGGTGTGCATCTCATCGATGAAGAGGATGACCTCGCCCTGGGCGGCCACCACCTCCTTGAGGAATCCCTTGAGCCGGTCCTCGAACTCGCCGCGGAACTTGGCGCCCGCCACCATGGCGCCCAGGTCCAGGGCCAGCACGCGCTTGCGCTTGAGGCTCTCAGGCACATCGCCGCTGATGATGCGGCTGGCCAGGCCCTCGGCGATGGCGGTCTTGCCCACGCCCGGCTCGCCGATGAGCACGGGGTTGTTCTTGGTGCGGCGCGAGAGCACCTGGATGACGCGGCGTATCTCCTCATCCCGGCCTATCACCGGGTCCAGCTTGCCGCGCCGCGCCAGGTCGGTCAGGTCGCGGCTATAGCGAGAGAGGGCGCTCTCCTGCTCCTGCGAAGGGCTGCTATTGGGGTCGTTCATGGCTTCTCCTGATTGAGGTTCTCCCCTCTGTCTGTGCAAATCTTAAGCCAAGCGCGCGGCAATGGAAAAGGCAGTTTTTGCGCCGCCCTGGGCCAGACTGCCGTAAAATGCGACAGCACAGTCTCAATTCAATACAGCCCGCGGCTTGGAGGATGCATGCGATTTGAATGGCAAGGCAAGGTGGCGCTGGTCACTGGCGCCAGCAGCGGCATAGGCCAGGCCCTGGCCCGCGGCCTGGCCCGCCGGGGCTGCAAGCTGGCCCTAGCCGCGCGCCGGAGCGACCGCCTGGAAGCCCTGGCCGCGGAGCTCAAGGCCCAGGGCGTGGAGGTGCTGGCGCAGGCCTGCGATGTGACCGTGGACGCGGACCGCGCCAGCCTGGCCCGCGCCGTGGAAGAGCGCTTTGGCGGCCTTCAGCTCCTCTCCAACAATGCCGGCATCCTGCTCAAGGGCCTGGCTGGCCAGGAGCCGCTGGAGGCCTTCCGCCGCAACATGGAGACCAACTACTTCGCCCCCATTGACCTCACCCAGCGCTGCCTGCCCATGCTGCGGCGCAGCCCGCGGAGCTGGGTGGCCTTCACCAGCTCGGGCTTGGCCCTGCGCAGCACGCCGGGCCTGGGTGCCTACTGCGCCACCAAGAGCGCGCTGGAGGCTTATGCCGAGAGCCTGCGCGCCGAGGAGCAGGGCCGCGGCGTGCGGGTGCTGGTGCTCAGGCCCGACCTCACCGCCACCGACATGGTGGGCACAAAGAGGACCGCGCAGAGCCCGGAGCAGGTGGCTGAGAAGGCCCTCAAGGCCCTGCAAGCCGGCCGCGGCACCTGCAACTGCACCTGGCGGGTGGCCTTGCTGGCCCACATCCACGAGCCGCTGCGCCAGGCCCTGGACTGGGGCACCCAAAGGCTGATGAAAAAGGGCTACCTGCCCTGAAAGCAGCAAAGCCCCGGCCGAAAGGCCGGGGCTTTGCTTTGCTGGCGGCTCTGGCTACCTCAGCACCACCAGCGTGGTGCTCTTGACCGAGGTGGAGCTGCCCTTGATGGCCTTCACCTGCACCACATAAGTGCCGTTGGGCAGGCTCAGATTGCTGGGGATGGGGTCGCAGATCCATGTGCCGCGCATGCCCGTGGCCTGCCATTCCGCCATCTTGACCATGCTCTTGCTGTAGATGCTGAAGACCAGCTTGTCGGCATCCGCGGCCAGCTTCACGCAGACCTGGTTGTTGCTGCCGCCCACGATGGGGTTGGGCACGGCCAGGGCCTTGGTCACGCTGGCGCCGCCCGCCTCCTGGTCCACCGGCACGGCCGTGGGCGCTGAGGCCACGCCAGGGCAGCTCAAGCCGCTGTCCTTGGTGACATGGCCATTGCTGTTGATGGTGGCGTCCTTGGAGGTGAGGCAGCCCAAGAGGGGCGCGTCCACCAGGGCGCTGGCCAGCGGCACATCGATCACCGCCGTCACCTGGGCCTGGCTGTTGATGTGGAAATCCTGGCTGCCGCCCGAGAGGATCCACAGGTCCATGCTGGCGCCCGAAGCGGGCTTGACCAGGCCGCCCAGCACGATGGCGCCATCCACCCAAAGCCGCACCGGGCCCTGGGCGATGAGCGAGCCGCCCAGCTGCACGGTCAGGCTGCCGGCGTGGTAGTCGCCCGCAGGCAGGCTCAAAGTCTGGCCTGAGCCCACCAGGATGGTCCCCTCCTCCACGGCATCCGCCGGCACCGGCACTGGCGCGCGCTCGCCCGGGTCCTTGGCGAGCATGCCGCCCTTCAGGATGGAATTGGGCTGCAGCGTGATGCTTCCCGCTGCTTGCACATCACCGTCCACTTCGCTTGCGGCGTCCAGCATGGCGCTGCCGCTGTTGGCCAGCACCGCCCGGCCCGCGCAGGGGCAGGGCAGCACCAGGCCCAGGGTGGGCGTGGCCGTGGCGCTGGGCGTGGTGGTGCCGGTCAGGGTGATGGTGGCGCTCGGCGTGAAGGTGCCGGTGATGGAGGGCGTGGCGGTGATGGTGGCGCTGGGGCTGGCCGTGGGGCTGCTGCTGGGCGTGGGCGAAATGGTGAGAGTGACGGTGGCGGTGCTGCTCATAGTCGGTGTTGCCGTGGCCGTGGGCTGCGGGCAGCTCAAGATGCTGATGTCATCCACATAGCCAGCCAGCGGCGCTCCGCCAATGGAAAAATTTCCGAAACATAGGTGATCGGGCAGCGCGAGGGAGGCCGGGTCTGCCGCAAGATCAGCCAATAGCCATGTCTGCGTTCCTGCTGTGCTGCTCAGCGTCAAGAGCATGCCACCCGCGACCCTGCTCAATTCCAAGCTGACGCGGCCAGGCCGAGCAGCGGTGGCGCTGCCCACCGCATTTTGGGAATTGAGGGGTCCGCAGTCTTTGAAGGCCGGCAAGCTGACCTGTTGCCAGCCTTGAGCCGTGGTCCAGCGCACCCGAAAAGCATCGCTCACCTCCGCCAGGTCTCCAAATTGCGAGACCATGACCGCGGCATTGTTCAGCCTCCAATCCACTAGGGCATTCTCTAAATAGTTATAGCACTCGATCTGATAGGCGAAGCGCAGGCTGCGCCCTGCGCTGGCCAGCCAAGTGGCATCCCCAAAGGCCTGGCCCTCGCCAGGGAAAGCAGGGCTGCCGGTAAAATTAGAGAGGCTAGTCCCCACGCCGTCAAAAAGGTAGACCGGGGCGCTGCTGGCGCAATAGGGGCCCTGCCAGGACAAATTAGGGAACAGGGCAGGCGCGCTGGAAGCCAGGCTCTTGGATTCAAAATTATAAGTGGCCAGCATCTGGCTATCACAAGGCTTGCCAGCAGTGGCCAGGGGCGTGGGGGATGGCGTGGCGGACGGGGTCATGCCGCAAGCCAGGTCGCAGCTGCATTGCGCCGGATCGCCGGGTTTCAAAGCCACGAAGCAATGCGGCCGGCCCTGTTCATCGCAAGCCACCAGCTGGCCATTTGATTCCGCGAAATCTGTCCAGTCATTCTCTGCCAGGATGTCATGCGTATCAAAAAAGGCCCCATTGGCGCCATCCAAGCCGTACCACCGGCTTGCACAGCCGGCGATGAAGACCTTATCACAGACCACGAGCGGGCTCATCTGGGCAAAATTGCCGTTGGTATAAGTCTGCCAGCAGCGCTTGCCCGTGGCCAGATCCAGGCCGAAGACACTGCGATCATCGTTGGCACCGATGACCATCTGATTGCAAATGGCCACGCTGCCAGAACCCCAGCTCCCGGCCTGATAGGTCCAGGCCTTGGTGCCATTGCTGCGGTTGAAGGCCACGAACAAGCCGCTTTGAGTCTGCAGGATCACCAAGTTGTCGGACAGAGCCGGCACGCAATTCTGCGCCTTGCCCGTGGTGGTCCACCACAGGCGGGTGTGCTTGGTGGTGTCCACGGCCGAGAGCGTGCCGTCGGTGTTGGCCACGTAGAGGATGCCGGCGTCATAGGCGGGAACCAGGGGATTCTTGGTGGAGGGGAGCAGCACCTTCCAAAGCACTGCCCGGGTGCTCAGGTCAAGGCTCACCACATACTGCGAACTGCCCCCGGTCAGGGCCAGCAGCTGGCCGTCAGCCAGGGTCACCCCGCAGTAGCCGGGCTGCACCCATAGCATGGCCCCGGTGTCAGCGCTCAGGGCTGTCAGGTCCCCATCCATATCCGAATAATAGAGCGCATTGGCGCTGGGGTCAAAGACCGGCGCAGTGTTGACCGGGGTCACATGGGACCAGAGGAAATGCCCATCCGTGCGCGACCAGGCCACGATGCCGCCTGCGTTCACCGCCACCACTTTGTCGCCAAAGATGAGGGGATCCACCACGGGCGAGCCAAAGTCGCACTCCAGCTGGCCCACCCAAGCCTCGCGCACCGGGCCTTGGATGCTGGAAGCCCCGCTCCTGTGGTCGCGCCGCAGGTCGCCAGCCTGCATGGTCCAATCCGCGGCCAGGGGCAAGGTCAAGCCAAACGCCAAGGCTGACAAAATGAGGCGCTTCATGGCCGCACCGCCTGGCGCTGGGAGCGCTCTTCATAGAGCTTGCGGATGCGGGCCCGAGCCGCGGCTTTGTTGGCGCCGGCCAAGCTCAGCTGCACGCGGGTGGATTCCTCAAAGGCGATGGCGCCGGACTGGCGCAAGGCATCCATCTGCTCGTTCAGCCCCACCCAGTCCATGCCACAAGCTTTGGCAACCTCGCCCCAAGATTTGGTTTCTCGGAATCGCATCACCCCGGCCACGCCGCAGCCGCAGCGGTCAGCCATCTTGGCCACCATCCAGCAGAGGTCGGGGGTCAGGCTCTCCTGTCCGGCAGCCTGCACCAAGCTGACATCCACATTCAAGGCCTTGGCCACGGCCTCTGGGCTGTTCTTGTATTCCCAGCCCCCAGCCCAAGCTTGGGCTGACAGGCTGAAAAGCAGGACCAACAGCAAGAACCAAGTATCGCGGATATGCATGACGCCTCCTGAACGCTTGTCTACATATTAGAGCGAATGCATGGCGCTTAATTCCGCATATTCGGGGTCTGCCTCTTTTTTATCTGGATAATCCGGGATGCAAAACTATTTTGCCGCGATGCGAGATAAATCCATTCACGGCATCTTTGCCCACAGCACTTGGCTCTCCCCGGCCTCTGGCTTCACGAGCGCTGTGCATCCGGCAGGGATGAGCACCGTGTCCCCGGGATCGAGCTGCAGAGAGCCTTCGGGCCGCCATTCCAAGCGGCTCTTAGCCTTGGTGGCGATGAGCACCTGAAAGCCGCCCTGCTCATCGCGCGGCATGAAGCCAGATTCCACCCACACCCGCTCCACATGAAAATGCTGGCAGCTGGCAAGCGTGGCGTGGCGAAAGCCTTCAGCCTGGATGGCCCGCTGGGGCTGCAAGCTGGGCATGGCCTGCATGCCCGCGTCAAAGCGGATGGTCTCCAGGGCCTGGGCCACGTGCAGGGCCCGCGGCTGGCCGCCCTCCAGCCGGCCCTGGTCATGGATGCGGTAGGTGGTGTCGCTGTTCTGCTGCACCTCAGCCACCAGCACGCCCCGGCCCATGGCATGCACCCGGCCGGCCGGGATGAAGACCGCATCCCCTTCCCGCACCTCGAAGCGGTTCAAGAGCGGCTCCAGGGCGCCCTGCTTGCGCGCGGCCTTGAAGGCCTCGGCCGTGGTGCCGGGCTTGAGCCCGGCGGCGATGGTGGCCCCAGGGTCGGCCTGCAGCACCAGCCACATCTCGGTCTTGCCGCTCTCCTCCGGCCCCTCGTGGGAGGCCGCGTAGTCGTCGTCAGGATGCACCTGCACCGAGCTGGCATCGCCGGCATCGATCAGCTTGATGAGCAGGGGGAAGCGCTCCAGCCCCTGGCGGTAGAGCCGCTCGCCCACCAGGCGCGGCCCGCGCTCGGCCAGCAGCTGGCGCAGGGTCTGGCCCTTGAGCGGCCCATTGGCCACCACGCTCTCGGCCGCGGCCCGATCCGAGAGCTCCCAGCTCTCGCCCACCCGGCCGGGCGGCAGGGGGCGGGAGAGCAGGGCCTCCAGCTTGCGGCCGCCCCAGATCTTGGGCAGGGTGATGGGCTCAAAGCGCAGCGGGTAAAGGTCCATGCGTCCTTTCGGGGCTCAGTAGCGCTGTTGCAGCGCGGAATCGGGGAAATAGGCGCGGGCGATGTCGGCCGCGGCCTGGCCAAAGCGCGCGCGGCCCGCGGCGCCCTGCTGGCAGAAGCCCACGCCGTGGCCCCAGCCGCCGCCGTGGAAGAGGAACTCGCTGGGCCAGCCGTCCGGCCCCAGGCGCGCCTCCACATAGAAGAGGTTGCTCTTGAGCCCGCGCACCGTGGAGCGCACCGCGTCGCCCTGGGCCTCGGCCGAGCACTCCGCGCCCTCCAGCCGCAGGCTGCGCAGGTAGCCGGAGGCGCTGCGCTCCAGCGGGCTCACCCGCGCCAGCCGCCCCAAGCCGGGCTTGCGGCGGGCCACCAGGGCATCCAGGTCCGCGGCGGCATAGCGCAGCACCCAGCGGCTGCTGCTGGCCGGGCCCCCGGCGCACCAGGCCTTGGGCTGGCTGTCCAGCCATTCCAGCAGGCCCAGGGAGCTCAGCGGGAAGCGGGGGGCCGGGCCGGGCATGTCCGCGATGCCCCCGGTGCCCGGGTCCTCGGCCTTGCCCCAGGCCTCCTCGGCGGACCAGGTGTGGCCGCCGCAGTCGTCCATGTACACCGCGTTCACCAGGCGGCCGCTCTTCCGCAGCACCAGCACCTGGCCCCGGGTGGCGGACACCGCGGCGTTGGTGCCCGGCTGCTCGCCGTTCATGCCGCGGTAAGACTCGCAATGCACCTCGGGGCAGAAGTCGTAGCCCTCCTTGCGGTGGCGCCCCATCCGCGAGAGGGCATAGGTGCGCGCCACGATGGCCTGGGCCTTGAGCGCCTCCGCGGGCCAGTTGGCGGGGATCTCGCTGGGCAGCACCCCGGCCAGGTACTCCTCCATGCTCAGGCAGTTGACCGCCGTCACCCCCAGCGGGGAGGGGTCCAGCTCCAGGGCGCCCCGGTAGCTGCGGTCCTCCTGGCCGGCGAAGAAGTAGCCCGAGCCGTAGGCCACCTCGAAGATGCGGAAGGAGCCGCCGGCCTCCCAGGGCGAGAGCAGCAGCGGCCCTGTTAGGTCCAGATGGCGCGGCTGGCCGCGGCCGGCCGGGTCCAGGCGCTTGAGGCTCCAGCCCCCGGGCCCGTGCGAGAGCTGCCAGGCCGATCCGGCCGGCAGAAAGCCGCTGCCGCAGCCTGGGCCCGCGCTGCCGGGCTCGCCCAGCTCCATGGCCGGGCCCAGCTTGAACTTGAAGCCCGCCGAGTGGGTGAGCAGGCCCACCCGCACCGGCGGCGCGCCCTCGCAGCCGGGCAGGGGCAGGGCGCGACGGTTGGGCTGGGCCAGGCTGTCATGCAGCTGCTGGCGGCGGGCTTTGAGGTCGCGCTCCTCCAGCCAGGGGTTGTCCTGCTCCAGCTGGTCCAAAGCCAGCTGGGAGGCGGCATCATGCGGGTCGGTGCGCTGCACCTTCTCCAGCCGCGCCTTGGCATCGCTGGTGCGGCCCTGCAGGCTGTAGAGGTCGGCCAAGAGGCGGTGCACCTGGGTGTAGCTGTTGTCCTGGCCCTGGGCCTGCTTGAGCCAGTCCTCAGCCTCGCCGGCGCGCCCCAGGCGCGCGCAGAGCAGGCCGGCGCGGAAGCAGGCCAAGGCCGCCAGCGGGGTGCCCTTGCAGGCCCCGGCAGCCTCGGCCATGGCCGGGCCGGCCTCCTGGTCGCGGCCCAGGGCCTGCAGGGCCTCGGCCTTGAGCAGCAGGCCCTGGGCCGTGGGCGTGAGCGGCAGGCTCTGCAGGCAGTCCTGCCAGCGCCCCAGGTCGGCCAGGCAGCGCGCCCGCAGCAGCAGGGCCTGGGGCGCCAGGCCCGGGTCGCGCTCAGCGGCCTGGGCCAGCAGGGCCTCGGCTGGGGCGTAGTCCTGGCCCAAAAAGAGGCCAGCGGCCCGCTCCATGTCCTGCTGGGCCCGCGGCGCCATGCCCGCCGCGCCGGCCGCCATGGCCATCAGCAGAGCCAGCGGCAGCGCGCGCCTCATAGGGTGAATTTCTCGCCCAGGTAGATCTTCTTGGCCTGCTCGTTGGTGGCCAGCTGCCGGGCCGAGCCCGAGAGCAGCACCTGGCCCTGGAAGAGGATGTAGGCCCGGTCGATGATGGCCAGCGTCTCGCGGACATTGTGGTCCGTGATGAGCACGCCGATGCCCTTCTCAGCCAGCTGGCGGATGATGCCCTGGATGTCGAGCACGGCGATGGGGTCGATGCCCACGAAGGGCTCGTCCAGCAGCAGGAACTTGGGGTCGGTGGTCAGGGCCCGGGCTATCTCCACCCGCCGCCGCTCGCCGCCGGACAGGGTGTAGGCCTTCTGCTTGGCCAGATGCCCCACATGGAACTCCTCCAGCAGGTGCTGCTGGCGCCGCAGGCGCTCCTCGGGGCTCAGCGGCAGGTGCTCCAGCACCGCCATCAGGTTGTCCTCCACGCTCAGCTGGCGGAAGATGCTGGCCTCCTGGGCCAGGTAGCCGATGCCCTGCACGGCCCGCTCATGCATGGGCAGGCCCGTCACCTCCTGCGCGCTGCCGGTGGCCGGATCCTCCAGCACCACGCGGCCGGCGTCGGGATGGATCATGCCCACCACCATGTAGAAGGTGGTGGTCTTGCCGGCTCCATTGGGGCCCAGCAGGCCCACCACCTCGCCCTGGGACACCGAGACAGCCACATCGCTCACCACCTTGCGGTGGCGGTACACCTTGACCAGGCCCTCGGTCCTCAGGCGCAGCGCGCCCTTGGGGATGGCCCTCACAGCTGTCTTGCGCGGCATCAGCGCTCCTTGGAAAGTGCTTCCACCTCTTCGGGGATGAAGCAGGCCTTCACATGGCCCGTCAAAGTCACCCCGCGCTCCTTGGTCTGGACCTGGATCTCGTCCGCGCAGAAGCGGTTGCGGCCCTTGCCAGCCCAGGCCTGGCCCCGCATGTCCGCCACGCCGCGCAGCTCATCAAAGTCCGCGGCTTGGGCCGTGGCGCTCAGGTCGCCGCGGGTGGCCAGGCGCACGTCGCCCTCCAGGCGCGCGCTCTGGCTCAGCCCATGATAATAGGCGCTCTCCGCGGTCACCGTCACGCTGTGGCCGCCCGGGTCCACGCTCACCAGGCGCACATGGTCGTGCAGCTCGGCCTCGCGCAGAGAATCGGCGTAGGAGGCGCAGTCCGCGAAGAGCAGCACCTGGCGGCTGGTGTCGCGCAGGCGCACATGGCCCCAGGCCTGGGCCTGGCGGTTGCCGGCTTCGGCCAGCAGCTCGTCGGCGCAGAGCTCGGTGCTGTCTTGGGTGACGGTCACCGGCCCCATGAAGCGGGTCTGCTGCAGGCGATGGTTGTAATTGAGGCGCTTGGCCTGCACCTGCACGGGCTGGCCTTCGCGCAGGGCCTGGGCCTGCACCGGGCTTGGCTGCGGGGTGGGGCCGGGCGTGGCCAGGGGCAGGGCGGCTTTGACAGAGGGCCCAGGGGTGGGGGCCTGCGGCAAGAGGCCCTTGGAGACGCAGCCCGCCACGAGCAGGGCAGAGCCTGCGGCCAAAGCCAGTGGCAGCGACAGGCGCCTCACTGGCGCAGCTCCGGGTCCTGGGCCTGCTCGCGCACGTCGGTGATGGAGGCGGCGGAGATGGCCACATCCTGGCGCACCACCACATCCTGCAGGTCGCGGTCGGCGCTCAAGCCGCGGCCGGTGAGCACGCTGCCCTGGCGCGTCACCTTGACCCAGGCATCGGTGCTCACCCGCTGGCGCTGGTTGTCCCAGCGCAGGCGCTCGGTCTCCAGCACCACGCCGTTGCGGGCCTTGAGCACCACCGAGCCCACGGCCAGGATGTCGTGGCTCTCGGTGCCGATCTCAGCCGAGTCGGCCTTGGCCACTGAGACCTGGCGGCCCTTCTGGAAGTAGCGGATGGTCACCTGCTGGGCATGGGCCACGCGCTTCTGGCTGTAGACCTGGGCGGTGGCCGCCTGGGCCTCCCATTCCAGCACGCCCAAGCGGGTGCCGCGGGCGCTGAAGCCCATGAAGGTGAGGCTGGGCTGCTCCTCGCCGCCCGCCGACTGGATGCTGGGGGCCTTCTCACCGCCGGCGATCAGCAGCGCCAGCGCCAGGGCCGCGGCGATGCTCTTGAGCTTGCTCCCCATCAGGCCCCCTTGCCAGCTGGCTGCT
>CAYXCT010000004.1:0-28630 GCA_964463435.1 uncultured bacterium
GCACGTCAAAGTCATCGACGAGAACGGCCACATGACCGCCGAGGCTGGCCCCTATGCCGGGCTCGACCGCTTCGAGTGCCGCCGGCGCGTCGTGGCAGACCTGGAGGCCCAGGGCCTGCTGGCCAAGGTGGAGGACTACCAGCATGCCGTGGCCCGCTGCTACCGCTGCTCCACGGTGGTGGAGAGCTACCTGAGCCGGCAGTGGTTCGTGCGCATGAAGCCCCTGGCCGAAAAGGCGCTGCAGAGCCTGGCGGCGGGGGAGACGGAGTTCATGCCGCCCAACTGGGCCAAGGTCTACCGCGACTGGCTGGAGGGCATCCGCGACTGGTGCGTCAGCCGCCAGATCTGGTGGGGCCACCGCATCCCGGTGTACTACGCCAAGGACGGGAGGCAGGCGGCTGGCCGCAGCCTGGCTGAGGCCGCCGCCAAGCTGGGCGTGCCGGAGCAGGAGCTGGCGCAAGACCCGGACGTGCTCGACACCTGGTTCTCCAGCGGCCTGTGGCCCTTCAGCACCCTGGGCTGGCCGCAGCCCACGCCCGAGCTGGCCCGCTATTACCCCACCAGCGTGCTGGTCACCAGCTGGGACATCCTGTTCTTCTGGGTGGCCCGCATGACCATGTTCGGGCTTCAGCTCAAGGGCCAGGCCCCCTTCCGCAAGGTCTTCATCAACTCGCTGGTGGCGGATGAGCACGGCCAGAAGATGAGCAAGAGCAAGGGCAATGTCATCGACCCGCTCACCAAGATCGATGTCATTGGCGCGGACGCCCTGCGCTACGCCCTGGCCAGCATCGAGAACCAGAGCCGCTACATCAGCTTGAGCGAGGAGCGGCTGGAGTCGGGCCGCAACTTCATGAACAAGATATGGAACGCGGCCCGCTTTGTTTTGAAAAACTTGGAAGATTTCAGACCCACTGGTAAATTAGAACGGCCAGTCTGCGTTGAAGATCTCGGCGAGAAATGGATACTTGCGCGTTTAGATAAAACAATTCGCGAAGTTACAGAAGCTTATGAAGGCTACAAAGTTTCTTTAGCTGCAGAAAAAGTGAAAGAATTTATTTGGAACGATTTTTGCGATTGGTATGTTGAAATTGCTAAAATTCGCCTCCAAAATCAAAACAGCCGTTACACATCACAGTCTGTGTTAGCCTATGTGCTTGAAGTCTCTATGAAGTTATTGCATCCAATTTGTCCTTTTATTACGGAAGAAATTTGGCAAAAAATACCGGGCGAAAAAGGGGTTACCATAATGCACGAAGTTTGGCCGGTTTTTTCAAATACCATTCAGGAAAATGAGACTGCGAAAATTTTCAAGGATTTTGAATGGGTCCAGGAGAGTGTTTATGGTGTTAGAAATCTTAAAGGCGAATATGGGACCGATCCGGCTAAACAAGTTGAGTTCGTAATTAAACGAGAAAATTCAAGAGAAGACTTCTATAATGTAATAGAAGAACAAAAAAATGTTATTCAGAACATTTCCGGGTGTAGTTTTACTTTTGCGGAAAACAACTTGAGCTTACCGAGGCCATCCGGAATTGCTATTATTAATAATACGGAATGGTATACGCCGTTAAACCAACTTGTTGATTTGAATACTGAACGGTTGCGGAGGAAAAAAGAAGAACAGAGGCAGACACAATATGTATTTTCTTTAGAAAATAAGTTTAATAATAGTGCTTATCTTGAAAAAGCCCCTGCGGAAGTCGTTAAAGCTGATAAAAAGCGTCTTGAGGAAGCGCGTATTAAACTAGAAAAATTGAAAGAACAAGTGAAGGAGATTGAATAACACTTATTTTGACGTGCAAATGGGAGCGAAGGAAATCTCTGTAAATATTTCTGTTCAAGGGGTAGCTATCAGCGCGGTGCTGCACCTGCCCTCGGGCGGCGGGCCGCATCCCGCGGTGCTCTGCCTGCACGGCCTGGCCGGGGTCAAGTCCTTCTACACCGTGCTGGCGCGCCGCCTGGCAGGGGCCGGGGTGGCCTGCCTCAGGCTCGATTTCCGCGGCTGCGGCGACTCGGCAGGCAGCCTCGAGGACCTGACGCTGGAGACCCAGATGGAGGACGCTGAGGCGGCCTTCCGGGCCCTGCGCGGCAGGCCCGACATCCGCTACGACGGCATCGCCCTGCTGGGCTTCAGCATGGGCGGGGCGGTGGCCAGCCTGATGGCGGCCCGCCTTGAGCCGGCCTGCCTGGGCCTGTGGGCCCCCCTGCTCAAGCTCTCCAAGTACGTGAGCCGCTCCTCGCCGGCCTGGACGCCTTTGGAGGGCGGTCGCATGCTGCTCTGGGAGGGCCACGTGGCCGGGCCCGGCCTCTTCGAGAGCTGCGAGCGGCATCGGCCCCTGCCCCAGGCCGAGGCCTTCCCGGGCCCGCTGCTGCTGGCCCACGGCGAGGCCGACTTGAGCGTGCCGGTGGCCGACAGCCGCGGGCTCGAGGCCGCGCGCGGGCGCGCCGGCCTGCCGGTGGAGGCCCATTACTACCCGGCTTCCGGGCATCTCTTCGAGGCCCCGGCCGAGCGAGCGCTGCTCTACCAGGCCACCACTGCCTTCTTCACCCGCCAACTGCTGGGAAGCCATGCCCCCCAAGACCAAGGTCTATGACAGCCCCGAGACCCGCGCGCTGGTGCTCAAGGCGCTGGAGGAGGACTTAGGCGGCGGCCAGGACATCACCACCGCCCTGACCGTGCCCGCCGGCCTCAAGGCCCGCGCCCAGCTGCTGGCCCGCGAGGCCGGGGTGGCCGCGGGCATGCCCCTGCTGGCCATGGTCTTCAGCCAGCTCGACTTGCGCAGCAGGGCGCGGGTCAAGGCGGGGGATGGCAAGGCCTTCAAGGCGGGCGCCGTGCTGGCCGAGGTGGAGGGCAGCTGCCAGGCCCTGCTCACCGGCGAGCGCGTGGCCTTGAACCTGGTGCAGCGCCTCTGCGGGGTGGCCAGCGCCACCCGCGCCTATGTGGATGCCGTGCGCTTCAGCAAGGCCCGCATCATGGACACCCGCAAGACCACCCCGGGCTTGAGGGCCCTGGAGAAGCACGCGGTGGCCTGCGGCGGGGGCTTGAGCCACCGCGCCAGCCTGTCGGCCGCGGTGCTCATCAAGGACAACCACATCGTCGCCGCTGGCGGCGTGGCCAAGGCCGTGGGCCAGGCCCGCCAGTACCTGGGCGGGCTGCCGGTGGAGGTGGAGGTGGAGAGCCTGGCGCAGGCTGAGGAGGCGCTGCATGCCGGCGCCGACATCCTGCTCTTGGACAACATGAGCCCGGCCCTGATGCGCCAAGCCGTGCTGCTGGTGCGCGGCCGCGCCCTCACCGAGGCCAGCGGCGGCATCACGCTGGAGACCGTGGCCGCCGTGGCGCGCTCCGGCGTGGACCGCATCAGCGTGGGCGCCCTGACCCACAGCGTGCGGTCGCTGGACATATCGATGGAGATCGTCAAGACCTGGAAATAGCCCCCTCGCACCTCACCCCCGCTCGCGGAGCCGCCATGCTGCCCCACCATCCCTCCCTGCAGCAGATCAGCCAGGTGGCAAAGACCAAGGCCTTCGGCAAGAACGCCTGCCATTTCGACCATTGCGACAGCACCAACACCCAGGCCATGGACCTGGCCCGCAAGGGCGCGGGCGAGGGCACCCTGGTGCTGGCCGAGCGCCAGGACGCGGGTCGCGGCCGGCTGGGGCGGCGCTGGTTCGGCGCTGAGGGCCAGAGCCTGCTCTTCTCCCTGGTGCTGCGGCCGCCGCTGCCCAGCGTGGCCGCCAGCCAGGTGACCCTGCTGCTGGCCGTGGGCGTGGCCAAGGCCCTGCGCCGCTCAGCCGGCCTGCCGGCTGAGATCAAGTGGCCCAACGATGTGCTCATCAACGGGCGCAAGGCCTGCGGCATCCTGGTCGAGATGCAGGGGCAGGTGGACCGCGTGGATTTCTTGGCCGCCGGCCTGGGCATCAATGTGGGCCAGGCGCGCGAGGACTTCCCCGAGGAGCTGCGCCACCTGGCCACCAGCCTGGCGCTGGAGAAGGGCGAGCCCTTGGAGCGGCTGGCGGTGCTGGCGGCGGTGCTGGAGGAGTGCGAGTCGCTCTACCTGACCTTCTTGCGCGACGGATTCAGCGTGGTGCTGGAGGCTTGGGAGGGCTTGAGCTGCATGGCGGGGCGGCAGGTGCGGGCCCAGGGCTTCAACGGCCGCATCATCGAGGGCATGGCCGTTGGGCTGGACCCGGACGGCGCGCTTAGGGTGCGGCTGGACAACGGCGTGCAGGAAAGGCTGGTGGCAGGTGACGTCACCCTGCTCTAAGGCCGGGATCTTGCGCGGCCTGCTGGCCGGCCTGGCGCTGGCGCTGGCGCTGGGCGCGGGCTGCGGCCAGGGGCCCCAGGGCTTGCGCATCGGCACCTTTGCCGAGGGGCCGGAGCTCTTGCGGGTGGAGTCCGCGGCCGGCTTGCGGATGAAGGTGGAGGCCGCGCCGCCGGGCGCCTATGAGGCGCGGCTGGCCGTGGAGCTGGCCGCTGGCCAGGCGCCGGACATCGTGCAGGTGGACACCCGCACCTTCAGCCTGCAGCAGGCCGATGGCTGGTTCATGGCCTTGAGCATGGCGGCCGCCGCGCAGGGGGATTGGCCCGGGTATCTCAGCGTGCAGGGGCGCTGCTTCGCGCTGCCTGGCGAGGTCAGGGCCCAGGACAGCGTCTTCTTGAACCCCGGGCTCTTCAGCGGCGCGAAGGTGGGCTTGCCCCAGCCGGGCTGGTCTTGGGATGAGCTGGCAGGCAAGGCCAAGGCGCTCACCCGGCGGGAAGGGAAGGAGACCCTGGCTTGGGGCCTGGCGCAGGAGGCCGGCCTGGACTGGGAGCCCTGGGCCTATGGCGCGGGCGGCAGAGCCGTGGATTCTGTGCTGGCCCCCCGGCGCTGCCTGCTGGGCCAGCCTGCGGCGCTGCGCGGCCTGGGGCTGATGGCCGGCCTCTTGAGAGCAGGCGCCCTGGCGGACACGGCGGACGAGGGCATCGGCGTGCCGGCCCTGCAGCTCTTCCTTCAGCAGCGCTGCGCCATGCTGCTGGCTTCGGCATCCCTGGCCCCGGCCCTCAAGGAAGCGGGATTTTCCTGGAGCATGGTGCCCGCGCCCCGCGGCCCCCTGGCCGCGCAGGGCACGGGATGGGCCTTGAGCCGCGACTGCCGCGACCCGCATCTGGCCTGGCCCCTGCTGCAGGTCCTGGCGCGCAAGCCCTCTCACGACCCGGCCTGGGTCTTCAGCCCGCGCGCCCCGCGCTGGGCCGAGGCCCGGGCGCTCTTGGACCCCCAGCTGCGGCGGGCGGGGATGGGCCGCGTCAGCCTGGATGCCGCGCTGGGCCAGGCCCTGCCCCAGATGGATGCCCTGCTCAAGGGCCGGTGACCCAGCCCAAGGCTCTTCAAAAAGAAAGGCGCCCCTCGCGGAGCGCCTTTTCTGCTTCCCAAGCGCCAGCCTAGGCCGTGGCCGGCCGCACCACCTCGGCCCCGTCCAGCGCCTGGATGCGGGCCACCACCTCCTCGATCAGGTAGTCGGGTGTGCTGGCCCCGGCGCTGATGCCCACGTGCTGGCGCCCGATGAACCAGCCTTCCTTGAGCTCGGCCGCGGTCTCGATGTGGTGCACATCCGCTGGCGGCAGGGCCTCGCAGGCCACGGCGGCCAGCTTCTTGGTGTTGCTGCTGTTGTAGCCGCCGATGATCACCATCACATCCACCTCGGCCGAGAGCTGGCGGATGGAGTTCTGGCGGTCCTTGGTGGGCTTGCAGATGGTGTTGATGGCCACCACCTCGCTGCAGCGGGCCTGCAGCAAGGCCAGGTACTCGGTGAACTTCTCCTGCAGCAGGGTGCTCTGGCAGACAACGCCCACGCGGCTGCCCGCCGGCACCTGGGCCGCGTCCTCGGCGTGGTAGACGATGAGGGGGTCCTTCATGCGGCTGGCGATGCCCTTCACCTCCACGTGGCTGGGGTCGCCCAGGATGACCACCCGCAGGCCCTGCTTCTCCAGCTTCCATCCTTCCATGTAGATGCGCGTCACCAGCGGGCAGGTGGTGTCGATGACCTCGAAGCCGCGCTCCTTCATCTCGCCGATCTTGGCCTGGTCCAGGCCATGGGCGGTGATGACCACCTGGTTGCCCTGCACCTCGTCCAGGCTCTTGACGATCTTCTTGCCCAGCGCGTCCAGGCGGGCCACCTCCTGGGGGTTGTGGATGAGCGAGCCGAAGATGTAGCTCCTCTCCATGCTCTCGGCGCGGGAGATGGCCTTCTTGACGCCAAAGCAGAATCCGGCGGCTTCGGCGATGGTGATGCGGCGCGGCATGGGAGGCTCCTCGAGCGGGTGCGGGGCGGTGGCCCGCCCACTATAGCCCTGCCCAGGCGGCGGCGTCAACGCCACGCCTGGCGGGCCCATCCTTGACCTACGCGGGCCAGGGCGATGGCGATGGGGCCCTGGGCCGGCTTGGCAGCGCTTGGGCATTGACGCCAAAGGCTTGCTGCCTGTATCATAAAAGCACGGAATCCGGCCCCATCCTTGGATGGGGCCGTCTTATTAGACATTGGGCAAGAGCGAATGGCCCGCAAGGCCTTAGGAGGTTGCATGAGCCAGGCCCCTGAAACCAAGATCGGCGCCCAGATCCTCTGCGATGAGCTGACAGACCTGGGCGTGGAGCACATCTTCGGCTACCCCGGCGGGGCGAACCTGCCCATCTATGACGTCATCAACAAGACCAAGATGACGGTCGTGCTCAACGGCGATGAGCGCTGCGCGGGCCACGCCGCCGAGGGCTACGCCCGCGCCACCGGCCGCCCCGGCGTGTGCCTGGTGACCTCCGGCCCTGGCGCCACCAACCTGGTGACCCCGCTGGCCGACGCCAAGATGGACAGCACCCCCATCGTGGGCATTTCCGGCAACGTCAAGTCGAACCTGATGGGCAAGGACGCCTTTCAGGAGACGCCCATCACCAACGTCACCCTGCAGATCACCAAGCACAACTACCTGGTGACGCATGCCCAGGACATCGCCCGCGTCACGCGCGAGGCCTTCCACATCGCCACCACCGGCCGGCCCGGGCCGGTGCACGTGGACATCAGCAAGGACGCCCAGGAGGAGCGCATCCCCTTGGCGGGCATCGACCGCGCCTTCCGCCTGCCGGGCTACAAGCCCGACCACATGCCACCCCTGGATGATGCCAAGCTGGATGAGATCGCGGCGATGCTGGCCAAGGCCAAGCGGCCCATGGTCTACGCCGGGCAGGGCATATTGCTGGGCGAGGCTTGGGCCGAGCTCAAGGCCTTCGCCGAGAAGGCCCAAGTGCCGGTGGCCCTCACCATCCTGGGATTGAGCAGCTTCCCGGCCAGCCACCCCCTGTACGCGGGCCTGCTGGGCATGCATGGCGCGGCCTACACCAACATGGCCATCGACGAGGCCGACCTGGTGCTGGTGCTGGGCGCCCGCTTCGACGACCGGGTCACCGGCAACCCCAAGGAGTTCATCAAGAACGCCGTGGTGGTGCATGTGGACCTGGACGCCAGCGAGATCAACAAGAACAAGCGCGTGCAGCACTCCATCGTGGGCGCGGTGAAGCCGGTGCTGGCCGCGCTGACCCCGCGCGTGAAGGCCGGCGACACCAAGCCCTGGCTGGCGCGCATCGCCGAGCTGAAGGCCAAGTTCCCGGTGACGGTGCCGCATGCGGCCGACGGCCACATCAAGCCCCAGTTCTTCATCCGCCGCCTGAGCGACCTGGCCAAGGCCCGCCGCACCATCTTCTGCACCGGGGTGGGCCAGCACCAGATGTGGTCCTGCCAGTACCTTGAGCTGGATGAGCCGCGCACCCTCATCACCTCGGCCGGCCTGGGCACCATGGGCTTCGGCCTGCCCTCGGCCGTGGGCGCCCAGCTGGGCCGCCCTGACAGCATGGTGATCGACATCGACGGCGACGGCAGCTTCGAGATGAACATCAATGAGCTGCGCACGGTCTCGGACCTCAACTTGCCCGTCAAGGTGGTCATCCTCAACAACAAGATCCTGGGCATGGTGGGGCAGTGGCAGCGCAAGTTCTACAAGCGCAACTACAGCTCGGTGGAGTTCAACGACTTCCCCAACTACACCCAGGGCGTGAAGGCCCTCTACGGCATCGAGAGCGCCTGCATCGACCGCGCCGACCAAGTGGACGAGGCCATCAAGAAGATGATGGCCCATGACGGGCCCTACCTGCTGGAGGTGCGCATCCCCAAGGAAGAGGATGTCTACCCCATGATCCCGGCGGGCGGCACGCTCAAGGACATGATCCTGGGCGAATAGCCCGAGGAGGGCGGCATGGATCTCCAGCAGGCCCTGCAAGCGGCGCGCGCGCTGCAGGCCGAGGATGCCGCGGACCCCGCGGTGGCCCCGGGCAACCGCTCGCTGCTCTTGGCCGGCCCCGCGCCAGCGGAGCGCGCCGCCCTGCTGCTGCACGGCTTCTCAGCCGGGCCGCATGAATGCGGGGACCTGGCCCGCCTGCTTCATAGCCACGGCTTCGCGGTGTGGGCGCCGCGCCTGGCGGGCCAGGCCGGCAGCGCCGAGCGCTTCGCCGCCACGCCCTGGCAGGCCTGGTTGAGCTCGGCGCGGCAGGCCCTGGATGTCGCCGAGGCGCTGGGCCAGCAGCTCAGCGTGGTCGGCCATTCCTGCGGCGGCTTGATGGCAGCCCTGCTGGCCGCCGAGGACAAGGGGCGCATCCAGCGCCTGGTGCTGGCCGCCCCGGCCTTCCGCATGGCCAACCCCTGGGCCCGCTTTAGCGTGCTGCCCCCGGTGCGCTGGCTCAAGCCGCGCTTCACCTGGCAGCCCCGCGATGCGGACGAGGCCCAGCACTGGCTGCATGACTACAGCACCCGCGCGGTGGCCGAGCTGGTGCGGGCCCAGGCCGCGGCCCACCGGGCCCTGCCCCGGCTGCGCCAGCCCCTGCTGATGCTGCAGGCGGCCAGCGACCCGGTGATCAGCTGCCGCCACAATCAAGAGCTCTTCATGGGGCTGGCCTGCGCCGCCCAGAAGCAGCTCTTCATCTACCAGGCCGAGGAGCACAACGTGCTCCACAGCTTCAATCCCCTGCAAGCCCTGGCCCTTGAGCGCATCCAGCGCTTCTTGGAGGCCGGGGCTTGAGGCTCTGAAGGAGGACAAAGATGGCAGAGAAGGAGCACTTGCTGATCGACGGCCGCGAGCTGGATGCCCGCCTGGCCAAGGCCCTCAAGGCTGTCAAGGACAGCTCGGCCCCCAATTGGATGCGCACCCTCTCGCTGGTGACCGCGGTGCTGGCTGTGTTCACGGCCTGGGGCAGCATGAAGGCCGGCGGCTTCTCGAGCCGCGCGCTGATGAACAAGAATGAGGCGGTGCTGGACCAGGCCAAGGCCTCGGACCAGTGGGCCTTCTACCAGAGCAAGAGCATCAAGTCCATGATCCGCGAGCAGGCCCTGGACCGCAGCACGGGCGAGAAGCGGCAGAAGCTGCAGGACGACCTCAAGCGCTATGAGGAGGAGAAGGGCCAGATCAGCAACACGGCCAAGGGCTGGGAGGCCAAGGCCGGCGAGGCCAACGACCTGGTGGCCAAGCTGGCCCTGCCGGGCGGGGCCTTCGGCTTCGCGGTCACGCTCTTCCAGGTGGGCATCGCCCTCTCAGGCCTGGCGGCCCTGACCAAGCGCCAGTGGATATGGTACTTCGGCATGGGCATCGCCTGCGTGGGCCTGGCCTACTTCATCAAGGGCTATGTGGTGGCCTACCAGCTGGGCTTGCTGTAAGCGGGCAAGCCCCAGCCAGCCGGCTTGCGTAGATAAAGGAGCGCGCCTTTCGGCGCGCTCCAATCTTTCTGGGGGCTCTCATGAGCGAAGTGATGGAATTGACCGATCAGAATTTCAAGGCCACGCTGGCGGCCGGCAAGCCGGTGCTGGTGGATTTTTGGGCGCCCTGGTGCGGCCCCTGCCGCATGCAGGGCCCCATCGTGGACCAGGTGGCCCGCGACTTGGGCGCGGGCGCCGTGGTGGGCAAGCTGAACACCGATGACTACCCGGAGCTGGCCGAGCAGTTCGGCGTGCAGGGCATCCCCACGCTCATCGTGTTCAAGAACGCCGAGCCGGCCAAGACCTTTGTGGGCGTCACCGATGCCGACAAGCTCAAGGGGGCGCTGGCCTGAGCCGGATGCCCAGAGCTGCCGGCCTGCTCCCTGCAGGCCTTGACCTTGCAGGCCTGCGGCGCAGCCTGCTGGCCTGGTACCGGCGCAATGCCCGGCGCCTGCCTTGGCGCGATGACCCCCAGCCCTGGGCCGTGCTGGTCTCTGAGATGATGCTGCAGCAGACCCAGGTGGCCACCGTGCTGCCCTATTGGCGGCGCTTCATGCAGCGCTGGCCCAGCCCACGGGCCCTGGCGCGCGCCCCGCTGGACCAGGTGCTGGCCGCTTGGGCTGGCCTGGGCTACTACCGCCGAGCCCGCTACCTGCACGCCGCGGCCCAGGTGCTGGCGGCCCGCGGTGGGTTCCCGGACAGCGTGGAGGGCCTGCGCAACCTGCCCGGCCTGGGGGATTATGCCGCGGCCGCGGTGGCCAGCATCAGCATGGGCCTGCCGGTGGCCGTGGTGGACGGCAATGTGGTGAGGGTGGCCTCGCGCCTGCTGGCGCTGGAAGCCGACCCCACCCGCGAGCCCGGCAAGTCTGAGCTGCGCGCCGTGGCCCAAGCCCTGCTGGCCCCGCAAGAGCCGGGGGATTGGAACCAGGCCATGATGGATTTGGGCGCGATGGTCTGCTCGCCGGAGAGGCCGGGCTGCCCGCTCTGCCCTCTGGCGCGGCATTGCCGGGCCGCGGCCCAGGGCGATTCTGAGGCTTATCCCCGGCTGCCCAAGCGGGCGGCATCCACGGCCAGGTCTGAGGTGGCGGCGCTGGCCTTGGCCCGCCAGGGCAAATGCCTGCTGGCGCTGGCGCGGCCCCGCGGCAAGGGCGAGGCCGGCCCAGGCGAGATGGAGGGCTACTGGGCCTTTCCCAGCGCCGAAGCTGAGGCCCTGCACCCGGCCGAGCAGGCCGCCGGCCTCCTGCGCCAGGCCCTGGGCCTGAAGCGCCTGCCGCCCGCCGAGCCCTTGAAGCCCTTCAGCCGCAGCATCACCCGCTGGCGCATCAGCACCCAGGCCCTGCGCTTTGTCTTTGGCCCCGCGCCCGCGGCCAAGGCGCCCTGGCAATGGGTGGAGGCCAAGGCCCTGGCCAAGCGGCCCCTGGCAGCGGGAGAGAAGAGGATCTTGGAGCAGGGCCTGGCAAGCCTGGAGCTAGGGGGCGCCAAGCTTGGGAAAAAGGGCCAGCAGCAGATGGAGCTGGGGCTCTGAATGGCCCGGCAGCGCCTTGGGCATCCTTTAAGGAATAAACAAAAAAGCCCGCCGATGAGGCGGGCTTTTTTGTTGGCGCGCAGCGCCAGGCGGCTCAGCGGTTGGCCGTGGGGGCTGGGCTCAATGGGGCGCTGATGGAGCTGCTGACTGGCAAGCTGGGCAGGCTGGTGCTCTGAGGAAGGCTGCTGTTGAGCGGGGTTGCGATCAGGCCCGGCAAGGTGCTGACCGGGGTGAGGGTGACCAGGCCTGAGCCGGGGCGCGCGCTGGCGCTGCGGGTCAGGCTGCGGGCCGCGGCAGCCTTGAAGGGAGTGGGAGTGGCTGTGGCGGTTGCCGTGGCCATCGGCCGCTCTGCCGGCCCTGGGGAGGGGATGGCCGGGATGCTGGTGATGGCCGGCGCGCTCAGCGTCAGGCCCTTGGGGGCCGGTTCTGAGGCAGCGGCGCTTGCTGACACGGCACCCGGCTGCGGGGCCAAGGGCTGCAGCGGGTCGCTCAAGCCCTGCGCCGGCCCCTGTGCTAGGCTGAGATTGGCCAGGCTGCTGCTGGGGCTGGCAGTGGGCCTGAAGAGGCTTGGCATCAGCAGCAGGGCCAGGGCCATGCCCGCGGCGGCGCCGGCCGCAGCCCAGGCCGCGGTCCAGCTGCGCCGCGGCGCGGGCATGGCCTCATCTGCCAGGGCCGCGTGCAGGCGCTGGGCGACGCGGTCGGCGGTGGAGGGCGCGAGGCGCACGCTGGCGCGGATGAAATGGGCCAGCTCCGCGGCCGTGGCTGAGCAGCGGGCGCAGCCAGCCAGGTGGCGCTTGAGCCAGGCTGCCTCCCAGGCCCGCAGGGGGCGCTGGCTGGCCTGGCGCAGCAGGTGCTCGCTATAGAGGTGTTTGAGCTTCATGAGCGGCCTCCAAGACCGCGCTTTTTGCTGGTCAAAGCGTCCCTGAGCCTGCGGTAGGCCCGGGAAGCCACGCTGCGGGCGTTGGCGGTGTTCATGCCCAAGGCCTTGGCGATCTGCTTGAAGCTGGCATCTTGGTCCCTCAGCTCGAGCACCTTTTGGGACAGGGGCGGCAGGGCTTGCAGGGCCTTGAGCAGCTGGGCTGCCGCCTCGCTGCGGCTGGCCTCTTCCTCAGGCAGGGCGCTGTGCCCGGCCCAGCGGCTGTGCTCAGCGGCGGCCATCACGGCATCGTCCTGCAGCGAGCTCTGGGGCTTGAGGCGCCGGAAATGGTCCCGGCAGAGGTTCAAGGCCGCGGCAAAGATCCAGGTGCTCACCCGGCTCTCTGCATTGTACTGCTGGCGGCTGCGCCAGATCCTCAGCAGGGTCTCCTGCAAGAGGTCCTCGGCCAGGTCCTGGTCGCGCACGTGCTTGAGGAGAAAGCCCAGCAATTTGGGGCTGAGGCGGCGGGCCAGATCCTCAAAAGCCTGGCTGTCGCCAGCTTGGGCCTTGAGCATCAAGTCTTCATCGCTAGGTTCCGCAAGGTTCTTCACTGCACCCTCTATGACGCAAAGGGAACCCAGGTGTGGCAATTATTGACCATGATAATAAAAACCAAGCAAAACAAGGGTAATTTTGATTTCAGGGAAGGCTGATGGGCTGCACGGTCTCGGTCTTGAGGCCAGTCAGGCGCAGGTAATAGCTGCCAGCTGGCAGGCTGTTGCCAAGGCTGTCCAGGCCGTCCCAGCGCAGGACGACCTTGCCAGCGGCCGGGCTCTCTGCCTTGACCACCCGCAGGGCTTTTCCATGCTGCGGGAACACCGCCAGCTCTGCCGGCTCGCCAGCAGACTGCTGCAGGCTGAAGGCCATGGGAAAGCGCTGGGCATGGGTGGCATGGGGCTTGGCCTTGGCAGGCTTGGCCGCGCGCAAAGGCTGCGGCACGGGCGTGGGGGCCACGGGCACGGCTGTGATGGTGGGAGGCTGCAGCGCCACCTGCACGCTGCGCGAGCCAGGGTGGCCGAAGCGGACATAGGCCAGCACCACCACCAGGGCGGCCAGCACCATGGCGGCCATGATGGCCACGGTCCGGCCAAAGCTTGACCGTGGCTTGGGCAGGGGCGCTATGAGCTGGGGCGGCGGGGCCACAGCCACGGCGACCTTCTTGGCTGGGCGGCGCTTGGCAGGCACGGTGCGGGCTGGCTTGCGGGCGGGATTGGGCATGAGACCTCCTGGGGTTTAAGTGCGGCTCTAGCGGGCCAATTCAAGCGTCTCGGTGCGGATGAACCAGGGCGTGGTGACGCGGGCGTAGTAGATGCCGGCTGGCAGGTCAACGCCCTGGTCGTCCTGGCCGTTCCAGCTCAGCTCGAGCCGGCCGGCCTGGGCCAATTCCAAGGTCGCTGCCCGCACGCTGCGGCTGTGGATGGTGAAGATGCGCAACTCCACCTGGGCTGGGCCGGGAGCCACCACTGCCAGCTGGGCCAGCTGGTGCTGGGCCGGGGCGCAGCGGGTGCTCACCACCTCCAAAGAGGCGGGCTGCTGGCTGGGGTCGCCTGATTCATCCAGGCCGCCGGGCGCCTGCACCAGGGCCTGGGCCAGCGGGCCTCCCCCGGCTGTGGGGCTGGGCTCAGGGCTGGGCGCTGGCAGGGCCGTGGCCGCGGGAATAGCCGGCTTGGCGAGGGCCGCGGCTGAGGGCTTCTTTGCCGCGGCATGCCGCCGCTTCTTTGAGGCGGCCCGGCTGTGGCTGATGAGCAGCCGCTTGGCCGCCCGGTCAGCGGCCGTGGGGGCCTTGTCAGTGCCGCTGTCGCGCAGGCCCGCGGGCAGGGGCGTGGGCGGCACAAAAGGCTGGGCTGGGCTGGGCGCCGCGCTGGCCGCGGGCGTGGCATCCAGGCCGGGCCAGGCCGGGGCGGCCAGCTCGGCCATGGCCTGCTGCTCGCGCCGGTTCTGCCACCACAGCAGGCCGCCCAAGAGCAGGGCAGCGGCCAGGGCTGCCAGGGCCGGGGCCATGCTGGCGCCGCGCCGGCTGGCCGCGGGAGGCTCGTCCATCAACTGGTGAGCCGCCTCTTCGCCGGCCTGCTCGCTGATCTGCTGGCGCAGGGCCTGGCGGCCCGCATCCGCGGCCAGGGCCCGGTTGGCGGCTTGGTCCATCTCTGGAGCGGCTTCCACGGCCAGGGCCTGCAGGGCCTCGGCCTCCAAGAGGCTGCGGCGGCAGGCCGCGCAGCCGGCCAGGTGCAGGCGCAGGGCCTGCAGGCTGTCGCCCTGGGGCTGGGCCTGGCAGGCCAGGTCCAGCACTTGCTGGGGTGTGAGGTGATCGGCCATCTCAGGCCGCGCCAAAGAAGGAGGGGCCCAGCCGCAGCCGCAGGCTGGCCAGCGCCGCGCCCGCGCTCTGGCGCAGGGATCCGGCATCCATGCCCAGGATCTGCCCGGCCTCGGCGTAGCTGAAGCGCTCAAAGAGGGTCAGGGCCAGGGCCGCACGGTCCCGGGCTTGCAGGCTCTGCAGGGCCGAAGCGAGCAGCTCCCAGCGCAGGTTCAGGTCCAGGCCCGCGGCGCCGGGCATGGGCTCATAGTCGGGGATGCCGGAGGCGAAGCGCAGCCCGTAGGCCACCGCGCTCTTGTGGGCCAGGCCGTAGAGGTCCAGGGCCACCCGGCGCGGGGCAGGCTGGCCCATCAGGCGCTGCTGGTATTGGCTGAGAACCAGGGGGAAGAGCTCGTCCGCCGCCTGCTCGGTGCCGCAAAGGGCCATCATGAAGCGCTTCAGCCTCTGCTGATAGCGCCCGGCCAGCTCCAGCATGGCGCCGGCGGCGTCGGTGGCCAGCGCCTGTGCCACTTGCTCATCGCTCAACTGCTCGTCCATGGCCGCTCAAAAGGGGATAGAGTTTGACTTTATCAGAAGGGAAGGGCAAAATACACTCATAATTAGAGCCTATTATAAAGGGTTTTTGGCTCCAGCTCAGGGGTTTTGCGACTTGAAAAAGACCTTTCGCCAGGCCATGGCCGATAAGGTGCTGGTGTTTGACGGCGCCTGCGGCACCAATCTGCAGTTCATGCACTTGAGCAAAGAAGACTATGCCGGGCATGAGGGGCTGAACGACTGGCTGGTGCTCAGCCGGCCGGATGTCATCCTGCGCCTGCATGAGAGCTTCTTGCAGGTGGGCTGCGACGTGGTGGAGACCGACACCTTCGGCTCCACCCGGCTCAAGCTGGACGAGTACGGCGAGGGCGCCCGCATGGAAGAAGTGAACCAGGCCGCGGTGCGGCTGGCCCGCCAGGCCTGCGACAAGTGGGAGGCCAAGACCGGCGCGCCGCGCTATGTGGCGGGCAGCCTGGGCCCCACCGGCCGCCTGCCCTCGGCCGAGGACCCTGACCTCTCCAACATCACCCCCGCCGAGCTGGAGGCCATCTATTTTGAGCAGGCTGCCTGCCTGGCGCAGGCCGGGGTGGATGCGCTGATCATCGAGACCAGCCAGGACATGCTGGAGCTGCGCGCCGCCCTCTTCGCCGCCCGCCGCGCCGTGGAGCAGGCTGGCCGCGACATCGTCATCATCACCCAGACCACCCTGGACCCCAGCGGCCGCATGCTGCTGGGCACTGACATCGCCAGCTGCATGGAGACCCTGGCGCGGCTGGGCACGGATGTGATCGGCCTCAACTGCAGCACCGGCCCGCTGGAGATGAAGGACTCGGTGCGCTTTTTGACCGAGCATTGCCCCCTGCCGGTCAGCTGCATCCCCAACGCCGGCATGCCCGAGAACCTGGGCGACGGCAAGGCCCGCTACCCGCTCACCCCCGAGGCCCTGGGCCGCAGCTTGGGGGAGTTCGCCCGGGACCTGGGCGTGGACATCGTGGGCGGCTGCTGCGGCACCACGCCCGAGCACCTGGCCCAGGTGGTCAAGGCCGTGGCCGGGCTCAAGCCCAAGCGGCAAGGCGCCTACCCGGCGCTGGAGCCGGCGGTGAGCAGCATGCTCAAGCGCGTGACCCTGCGCCAGGAGCCGGCGCCGCTGATGATCGGCGAGCGGCTCAATGCCCAGGGCAGCCGCAAGTTCAAGCAGATGCTGCTGGCTGAGGATTGGGACCAGATGACCGCGCTGGGCCGCGAGCAGGCCGAGGGCGGCGCCCATGTGCTGGACCTGTGCGTGGCCAACAACGAGCGCGCGGATGAGAAGGCCATGATGGCCCGCCTGGTCAAGAAGCTGTCGCTGGCCGTGGACACGCCCCTGGTCATCGACAGCACCGAAGCCGATGTCATCGAGGCCGCCCTGGCAGTCTGCCCGGGCCGCGCCATCATCAACAGCATCAACCTGGAGGGCGACGGCAGCCGCCTGCACAAGGTGGCGCCCCTGGCCAAGAAGTACGGCGCGGCCGTGGTGGCCTTGTGCATCGACGGCCCCTGCGAGAGCCGGCCCGGCGATGGCATCGAGCGCGGCATGGCCAAGACCCGCGACCGCAAGCTGGCCGTGGCCCGGCGCATGCTCGAGCTGTGCTCGGGGCGCTACGGGCTCAAAGCCGAGGACCTCCTCTTCGACGCGCTCACCTTCACCCTGGCCACTGGCGAGGCCGAGTTCAACACCTCGGCCATCGAGACCATCGAGGGCATCCGGCTCATCAAGCGCGAGATCCCGGGCTGCTTCACCACCCTGGGGCTCTCCAATGTCAGCTTCGGGCTCAAGCCGCGCGCCCGCCAGGCGGTCAACTCGGTCTTCTTGCACCACTGCGTGAAGGCCGGCCTGGACACCTGCATCGTCAACCCCAAGGACATCACGCCCTACGGCCAGATGGATGGCGTGGAGAGGGAGCTGGCCGAGGACCTGGTCTTCTACCGCCGGCCAGACGCCCTGGCCCGGCTCATCGCCCATTTTGAGGCCGCGGGCAGCCAAGTTGCCGAGGCCGAGGCCGCCAGGCCCGGAGAGGGCCTGCCCTGCGAGGAGCGCATCCATTTCAACATCGTCCACCGCATCAAGGAGGGCATGGTCGAGCTGCTGAACGAGGCCCTGAAGCGGCACGCGCCGGTGGACATCATCAACAAGATATTGCTGCCGGCCATGAAGGAGGTGGGCGACAAGTTCGGCTCTGGCGAGCTGATCCTGCCCTTTGTGCTCCAGTCCGCCGAGGTGATGAAGCTGGCGGTGGCCCATGTGGAGCAGTTCCTCGACAAAGATGACAGCGTCACCAAGGGCACGGTGGTGCTGGCCACGGTGTATGGCGATGTGCACGACATAGGCAAGAACCTGGTGCGCACCATCCTGGCCAACAACGGCTACGTGGTGCACGACCTGGGCAAGCAGGTGCCCATCGCCACCGTGCTGGCCAAGGCCGAAGAGCTCAAGGCCGATGTCATAGGGCTCTCCGCCCTGCTGGTCTCCACCAGCAAGCAGATGCCGCTGGCGGCGCAGGAGCTGCACAGCCAGGGCAAGCGCTGGCCCCTGGTCATCGGCGGTGCGGCCATCAACCGCCGCTACGGCCTCAAGTGCAGCTTTGTGGACCAGGGCCAGGCCCAGTACGCGCCCGGCGTGTTCTACGCCAAGGACGCCTTTGAGGGCCTGGACATCATCAACGCCCTGATGGACCCGGGCCAGCGCGCGGCGCTCACCGAGAAGACCCTGGCCGCCGCCCGCGAGGCCGCGGCCAAGCCCGACACGGCCAGCCAGGAGGGCGTGCAGGGCGGCGCCCCGGTGCCGCGCTCGGCCACGCCGCCCGCGCCCGACCTGCCCAAGCCGCCCTTCTGGGGCAGCCGGGTGCTCGAGCCCAAGGACATCGACTTGCGGCAGGTCTTCCCCTGCATGGAGCATGCCCAGCTCTTCCGCCTCAACTGGGGCCTGCGCTTCAAGGACGACAATGAGTACCGGCGCCAGGTGGCTGAGAAGTACGGGCCCATGCTGGAGGCCCTGCAGGAGGACTGCATCCGCCGCGGCCTGCTCGAGCCCAGGGCGGCCTACGGCTACTGGCCCTGCGCGGCCGAGGGCGACGAGCTGGTGCTCTACGCGGATGCCGGCGGCGGCAAGGAGCTGCTGCGCTTCCGCTTCGACCGCCAGCAAGGCGGCCAGCACCTGTGCATGAGCGACTATGTGGAGCCCAAGGGCTCGGCCCGCGGCCTGGACAGCGTGGGCTTCTCAGTGGTGACCATGGGCGACAAGGCGGGCAAAGAGGCCGAGCGCCTGAACTTGGCGGGCGACTTCACGGCCAGCCTCTACCTGCACGGCCTGGCGGTGCAGGCGGCCGAGGGCCTGGTGGAATGGCTCAACCGCCAGGTGCGCGCGGAATGGGGCATCGCGCCCAAGCGCGGCCTGCGCTACTCGCCCGGCTACCCGGCTTGGACCAACATGGAGGACCAGGCCAAGCTCTGGCAGCTCCTGGAGCCGGGCCGCATCGGCGTCAGCCTGACCGAGGGCTTCGCCATGGACCCGGAGCAGAGCACCAGCGCCATCATCTTCCACCACCCGGCCTGCCAGTACTTCAACGCGGCCAGCCGGGCGTAATGGCAGGTATTTGGCGTTTGGCAGAGCTTGGCAATTCGCCGCAAGGGGGCTGATTGCGGCTGGGAATAGTGCAAGTGGGCAGGGTTTGGGCTACTTGAGCTGTATTTCAACGACTTATCCGCGCCGAAGGCGCGGCTTTTGTGCCGGGGTATCGCAGCCCCGAAGGGTGCCCCGGCCCCAACCGGGTGTCGCGAGAGCAAATCCATGAGGATCCGATGGCGATTTCCCGCACCGCAGACCCCAACATCGCCTGGGCCATCGACCTGGGCAGCAACGCCGTGCGGCTGTCCCTGGCGCGGCGGGGCAAGGCCGGCGCGCCGGCCAAGGAGCTGGTGAGCGAGCGGGCCGCCATTCGCCTGGGCCATGACGTGTTCACCGACAGCCGGGTCTCGGCGGCCAGCCTGGCGGCGCTGGAGAAGGCCTTCGCCAGCTTCAGCCGCGTCATCCGCGCCAGCAAGGCCGGGCTGGGCCGCGCCGTGGCCACCAGCGCCCTGCGCGAGGCCAAGAACGGCCCGGCCGTGGCGGCCCGGCTCTCCAAGCTCATCCCCGCCCCGCTGGAGCTGATCAGCGGCATGGAGGAGGCCCGCTTCATCCGCCTGGCCGTGCAGCGCAAGCTCAACCTGGCCGCCCAGGGCCGGGTGCTGATGGTGGAGGTGGGCGGCGGCAGCGCCGAGGTCTCGCTCTTGGATGGCGGCGAGCTGAAGTGGGCGGAATGCCTGAAGATAGGCGCGGTGCGCCTGCTGGAGGTGCTGGGCAGCGGGCCCGAGGGCGGCCACCGCTTTGAGGCCCTGGTGGGGCAGTATTGCGACCGGGTGCTCGCCCGCCTGCGCCAGCACCTGCCCGGCGGCCGCATCGACCTGCTGGTGGGCACGGGCGGCAACGTGGAGGCCCTGGCCGGGCTGGGCCAGCGCCTGGCCCAGAGCCGGCGCCTGCCAAGCGGCGCGCTGCGCCTGAGCCTGCCTGAGTTCGGCAGGGTGTTCGCCGAGCTGGAGAGCCTGTCGGTGGAGGGCCGCATCAAGCGCCTGGGCCTGCGGCCCGACCGGGCGGATGTGATCTTGCCCGCGGCCGTGGTCTACCGCGAGCTGATGCGCAGCCTGGGCCAGAAGTCCATGCTGGTGCCCTTCGCCAACCTGCGGCAGGGCCTGCTGGAATCGCTCTTCGAGCAGCACCTGCCCGGCGCCTTCTCGCCCGAGCTGGCCCTTGACATCCGCGAGGCGGGGCGCCAACATGCCCGCCGATTCCATGTGGAGATGGGCCACGCCCTGCAGGTGCAGCGCCTGTCGCTGGAGCTCTTCGACCAGCTCAAGGCCCTGCACGGCCTGGACGGGGCCGACCGCCTCATCCTGGAGCTGGCCGCCCTGCTTCACGACAGCGGCTACGCCATCGCGGCCGAGAGCCACCACAAGCACAGCTACTATCTGGTGAGCCAGGCCATGGACTTCCCGGGCTTGAGCCCGCGCCAGCATGAGATGCTGGCCCTGGTGGCCCGCTACCACCGCCGCAGCCATCCCAAGCTAGAGCACAAGCCCTTCGCCAGCCTGCCGGCCGCGGACCGCTCCAAGGTGGAGCGCCTGGCGGCCCTGCTGCGCCTGGCCGATGCCCTGGACCGGGGGCACAAGGCCGCGGTCCAGCAGGTGCGGGCCGTGGACCGCGGCAAGAGCCTTGAGCTGACGGCCCGGGGCCGCGGCAGCCTGGGGCTTGAGAGCTGGAGCCTGCAGAAGAAGGCGGCCCTGTTCGAGCAGGCTTTTGGGCGCCGCGTGGCGCTGAAGACAGAGGGGGGACGATGAACACATCAGCCTTCAAGAGAGTGGCCATGGAGATCGCCCTCAAGGCGGGCGAGATCCAGAGCCGCAAGTGGGGCAAGAAGCTCAACATCCGCTTCAAGAGCCCCACCAACCCGGTCACCGAGGTGGACCAGGCCTGCGAGGCCATGGCCTTGAAGGCCCTGCGCCGCGCCTTCCCCGGCCACAGCGTGCTGGGCGAGGAGACCGGGGCCCACGGCGCCGGCGACCCGGGCCAGGCCGAGTTCCTGTGGGTGGTGGACCCCCTGGACGGCACGGTCAACTACAGCCACGGCCTGCCCCATTACAGCATCAGCATCGGCCTGCGCCACCGGGGCCAGGCCCTGCTGGGCGTGGTGCACGCGCCCAGCCTGCGCGAGACCTACACCGCCGAGGCCGGCCAGGGCGCGCGGCTCAACGGCCACCCCATCCGCGTCTCGCGCATCACCGTGCCCAAGAGCGCGATCTTCGTCTCGGGCTTCGCCTATGCCAGCGCCCAGACCGGCCAGAACCTGCCTGAATGGATGCTCTTCATGCGCCGGTTCCAGGCCCTGCGGCGCACGGGCTGCGCCAGCCTGGATTACAGCTGGGTGGCCTGCGGCCGCTTTGAGGGCTTCTGGGAGTACGGGCTCAAGGCCTGGGACAGCGCGGCCGGCGAGCTCTTGGTGCGCGAGGCCGGGGGCCGGGTGAGCGGGCTCAAGGGCGAGCCGCTGGACATCTTCAAGGAGGGCGTGCTGGCCACCAACGGCCTGCTGCATGCCCGCTGCCTTTCGGCCCTGCGCCGCGCCAGAGGCGTGCGCCTGGCCTGGCCCCCCAAGGAGGCCTGAGGAGAGCATGGCACTGGTCAACTTCTCCAACGTCGACAAGCGCTTCGGCGTCTTCGACATCATCAAGGGCGCGGATTGGGCCATTGAAGAGCAGCGGCGCATCGGCCTCATCGGCGCCAACGGCGCGGGCAAGACCACGCTCTTCCGCCTCATCACCGGCGAGGAGGAGCCCAGCAGCGGCACGGTCAGCCGGGCCAAGGGCCTCTCCATCGGGCTCTTGCAGCAGCACCCCCAGTTCGGCAAGGACACCACCCTGCTGCAGGAGATGATGCAGGCCCAGCCCGAGCTCTTGCAGCTGGAGGAGGACATGGCCCGGGCCGAGGCCGAGATGGCCGACCCTGCCATCGCCGCCGACCCCAAGGCCCTGCAGAAGGTGATGGACCGCTACAGCCGCGCGCAGGACAGCTTCAGCGCCATCGACGGCTACAGCTACCAGTCGCGGGTGGAGGAGATCCTCCACGGCATGGAGTTCGAGAAGAAGGACTTCCACCGCCCGGTGAACAGCTTCTCAGGCGGCGAGCAGACCCGCCTGATGCTGGCCAAGCTGCTGCTCTCCGCGCCCAAGCTGCTGCTGCTGGACGAGCCCACCAACCACCTGGACACCGACACCTGCGAATGGCTGGAGGGCTTCTTGAAGGACTACCAGGGCACCCTGGTGGTGATCAGCCACGACCGCTACTTCTTGGACCGGGTGGTGAGCGAGATCGTGGAGCTGAGCAACAACAAGCTCACGGAGTACCCCGGCAACTACAGCAGCTACAAGGAGCTGAAGGAGGGTGAGGTCGAGAAGGCGCTCAAGGACTTCGACGAGCAGAAGGCCATGATCGCCCGCACCGAGGACTTCATCCGCCGCAACATCGCCGGGCAGAACACCAAGCAGGCCCAGGGCCGGCGCAAGATGCTGGAGAAGCTGGACCGGCTGGAGCGGCCGGTGACCCGCGAGAAGCGCATCGCCCTCAACTTCAACTTCAAGGGCGCCAGCGGCAAGGATGTGGCCGTGGCCGAGCGCCTCTCCAAGAGCTTCGGCGAGCGCCGGCTCTTCGCGCCCTTCGATGGCGCCATCCACCGCGGCGAGCGGGTGGCTTTGATCGGGCCCAACGGGGCCGGCAAGACCACCCTGCTCAAGGTGCTGTGCGGCCGCGAGCAGCCCACCACCGGCACCTTCAGCCTGGGCCACGGCGTGGTGCTGGGCTATTACGACCAGATGCAGAGCTCGCTGGAGCCCAAGCGCAGCGTGCTGGAGGAGATGTGGTCGCTGATGCCCGGCGCGCCCCAAGCCGACGTGCGCGGGGTGCTGGGGCGCTTCCTCTTCTCCGGGGACGAGGTGGAGAAGCGGGTGAGCAGCCTCTCGGGCGGCGAGAAGGCGCGCCTGATGCTGGCCAAGCTGGTGGTGGAAGGGCCCAACCTGCTGGTGCTGGACGAGCCCACCAACCACCTGGACATCGCCAGCCGCGAGGTGGTGGAGGCGGCCCTGGATGAGTTCGAGGGCACCCTGCTGGTGGTGAGCCACGACCGCTACTTTTTGGACCGGGAGATGACCCACATCTGGGAGATCCACCAGGGCCGGGTCATCCAGCACGCCGGGGCCTATTCCGAATACCTGGAATCGCGCGACAAGGTGCGGGCCCTGGCCCCGGCCCTGCCCCAGGAGCCGGTGCTCAAGCCCATGCCCTCCAAGGCCGTGCCCAAGCCGGTTGAGGCCAAGCATGCCGAGGCGCGGCGGGACGAGGGGAAAGAGCAGCAGCGCGGGCTCCAGCAGCTCAAGCGGCGCCAGGAAGAGCTGGAAAAGGCCATCGCCGGGCTGGAATCGCGCAAGAAAGAGCTGGAAGACCAGTTCGCCGACCCCCAGCTGGCGCATGACCCGGAGGCCCTCAAGGGCCTCAACCAGCGCTATCAGGCGGCCAAGGACGAGCTGGACCAGGCCTTCTCAAAGTGGCAAGAGCTGGAGACCCGCGCCGAGGGGCTCAAGGCGACCTAGCTTGCTTGACACCCCCCAGGCCGGGGAGTATCTTCTGATTTTTCGGGCGGCCCACGGCGCTGTGGGCCCCCAACCCAGGCCGGCCAAGGCGGCTGGCGAAGGCGCTGCGGCGCAAGAGGAGCACCATGAAGGCGGTCCGATTCCACGAGCACGGCGGCACCGACAAGCTGGTCTATGAGGATTGCGGCGACCCCAAGCCGGGCGCTGGCCAGGCCCTCATCCAGGTCAAGGCGGCGGCCCTCAACCGGCTGGACCTGTGGGTGCGCCAGGGCTCGCCGTCCTATCCGGTGGCCCTGCCCCACATCCCCGGGGCCGACATCGCCGGCGTGGTGCTGGAGGGCGATGAGCTGGGCAAGCTCAAGCCCGGCGATGAGGTGATCGTCTACCCCCTGGTGAGCTGCGGGCAGTGCCAGGCCTGCACCGATGGCTTTGAGAACCACTGCCCCAGCTTCAAGACCCTGGGCGGCCACCTGCCCGGCGGCTATGCCCAGAAGGTGGTGGTGCCCTCGCGCAACCTGGTGAAGAAGCCGGCGGGCTTGAGCTGGGCCCAGGCGGCGGCCTTCCCGGTGACCTACCTGACGGCCTGGAACATGCTGGCCGAGCGCGCCAAGCTGCAGAAAGGCGAGACCGTGCTGGTGCTGGGCGCCTCGGCCGGCGTCAGCGTGGCCGGCATCCAGATCGCCCAGCAGCTGGGCGCCCGCGTCATCGCCCACACCAGCAGCCCCGAGAAGGCCGAGGCCCTCAAGGCGCTGGGCGTGGAGACGGTGCTCACCTGCCATCCCAGCGAGCTGTCGGTGAAGGTGCTGGCCGCCACCGGCAACCAGGGGGTGGAGGTGGTCTTTGAGCATGTGGGCCCGGCCACCTGGCAGCAGAGCATGCAGTCGGTGGCCCGCCACGGCCGCATCGTCACCTGCGGGGCCACCACCGGCGCCGAGGTCAGCCTGATCCTGCGGCAGCTCTTCATGCGCGAGCTGACCCTGCTGGGCGCCTACATGGGCAGCCTGGCCGAGTTCCACCGCGCCCACCAGCTCTTGAGCGCCGGCAAGCTGCTGCCCCTGGTGCACAAGACCTGGCCGCTGGCCGAGGCGGCGGCGGCCCAGGAGGCCTTGCTGGCCCACAGCCACGTGGGCAAGCTGGTGCTGGAGGTCCCTGCGTGAGCGCGGAGAGCCTTAAGAAGACGGCCCTCAACGCCTGGCACAAGGCCCAGGGCGGGCAGATGGTGGGCTTCGCGGGCTGGGAGCTGCCGGTGCAGTACCGCGGCTTGGCCGAGGAGCACCTGGCCACCCGCGCCGCGGCCGGGCTCTTTGACATCTCGCACATGGGCCAGGTGCGCGTGGACGGGCCCCAGGCCCTGGAATTTTTGCAGGCCATCACCACCAATGACGTGGCCCGTCTGGCCCCTGGCCGCATGCAGTATTCCACCCTGCCCGCGCCGGACGGGGGGCTGATCGATGACATCATCGTCAGCCGCCTGGAGCGCGGCTATTTTGTGGTGGTCAATGCCAGCAACACCCCGGCTGACCTGGCCTGGATGCGCGAGCAGGCCGGCCGCTTTGAGGTGAGCCTAAAGCACCTGCCGCGCTCCATGTTCGCCCTGCAGGGGCCCAAGAGCCAGGCGCTGCTGCAGCCCCTCACCCCGCTGGCCCTGGATGGCCTGCGCTATTACGCCCTGGCCCCGGCGCGGGTGGCCGGCCGCGAGGCGCTGCTCTCCCGCTCGGGCTACACCGGCGAGGACGGCTTCGAGATCTGCCTGGAGGATGAGGATGCCCTGCCGGTGTGGGAGGCCCTGATGGCCGCTGGCATCGGCCAGGGCCTGGCCCCGGTGGGCCTGGGGGCCCGCAACACCCTGCGCCTGGAGATGGGCTACGCCCTCTACGGCCATGAGATCGACCGCGGCACCAATCCCATCGAAGCCGGGCTGGGCTGGGTGGTCAAATTCGACAAGGGCCCCTTCGTGGGCCGCGAGGCCATGCAGGCCATGAGCCAGCTGGGGCCCCAGCGCAGGCTGGTGGGCTTTGAGCTCGTGGACCGCGGCGTGGCCCGCGACGGCTACCCGGTGCTGGACCCTGCCAGCGGCGCCCAGGTGGGCAGAGTGACATCGGGCTCGCCCAGCCCCAGCACCGGCAAGAGCGTGGGCCTGGCCTATGTGCCGGCGGCCCTGGCGGCCGAGGGCAGCCTCATCCATGTGGAGATGCGCGGCAAGGCCCTGGCTGCCCGCGTGCGCAAGCCGCCCTTCACCCCTTCCCATGTCCGCAAGAACTAGCCTTATCCGCCTTAGGAGGCCCCTTGAAATTCCCCGCTGACCTCAAGTACACCGCCAGCCATGAATGGGTGAGGATGGAGGGCGGCTCAGCCCTTGTCGGCATCACCGAGTTCGCCGTGCACGCCATCAAGGACGTGGTCTTCTTGGAGCTGCCCGTCGCGGGCAAGGCCCTGCAGGCCGGCGCGCCCTTTGGGGTGGTGGAGTCGGTGAAGGCGGTCTTCGACCTCAACAGCCCGGTGACGGGCACGGTGGCTGAGGTGAACCAGAGGGCGGCAGAGGACTTTGAGCTGCTCAAGGACCCCTATGGCGCCGGCTGGCTGCTCAAGGTGAGCCCGGCGGCCCTGGGCCAGGGATTGATGGACGCGGCCGCCTATGAGGCCCACTGCGCGGCGGAGCAGCACTAGATGGCCGCCTACCTGCCCCACACGCCCGGCGACATCCAGAGCATGCTCGATGCCGTGGGCGCCGCCAGCGCTGATGAGCTCTTCGCCGGGGTGCCCCAAGCTTTGCGCCTGGCGCGGCCCCTGGACCTGCCTGCCGGCCTGAGCGAGATGGAGGTGGCCGCCGAGATGGCGCGCCTGGCCAGCCGCAACGCGCCGGCCACAGGCCTGGACAGCTACTTGGGCGGCGGGGCCTACGAGCGCTACATCCCCAGCGTGGTGGGCAGCCTGGCTGGCCGCAGCGAGTTCTTCACCGCCTACACCCCCTACCAGCCCGAGCTGACCCAGGGCATGCTGCAGGCCATTTACGAATATCAGAGCATGGTCTGCCTGCTCACCGGCATGGACGTGAGCAACGCCAGCCTGTATGAGGGCGGCCACGCCCTGGCCGAGGCCGCCCTCATGGCCTGCGCCGCCACCGGGCGCAAGCGCCTGGTGCTGGGCGCTGGCATCCACCCCGAGCAGCGCCAGGTGCTGGCCACCTATGGCGCCTCGCTGGGCGTGGAGATCAAGCAGGCCCCGGTGGCTGCCTCGGGCGCCACCGATGCTCAAGTGCTCAAGGAGCTGGTGGACGGCGCCACGGCGGCGGTGCTGCTGGCCAGCCCCAACTTCTACGGCGGCCTGGAGGACGGGGCCGCTGCCGCCGCCTTGGCGCACGCGCAGGGCGCGCTGCTGGTGTCGGTGGCGGACCCGGTCTCGCTGGCTTTGCTGGCGCCGCCCGGGGAATATGGCGCGGACATCGCCTGCGGCGAGGGCCAGGGCTTGGGCGTGCCGCTCTCCTTTGGCGGGCCCTACCTGGGCTTCTTGGCCTGCCGCAAGGAGCTGGTGCGGCGCATGCCGGGCCGCCTGGCCGGCCGCACCAAGGACAACCGCGGCCAGCAGGGCTTTGTGCTGACCCTGCAGACCCGCGAGCAGCACATCCGGCGCGAGAAGGCCACCAGCAACATCTGCACCAACCAGGCCCTGATGGCCCTGCGCGCGCTCATCCATCTGGCCGCCCTGGGCCCCCAGGGCCTTGCCGAGGCCGCGGGCCTGAGCCTGCAGAACGCCCACTACCTGGCCGGTCGGCTGTGCCAGGCGCCGGGAGTGGCGCTGGCCTTCAGCGGGCCCTTCTTCTGCGAGTTCACCCTGCGCCTGCCGGCCCCGGCTGAGCCGGTGGCCAAGGCCCTGCGCGCGCAGGGCATCCTGGCCGGCCTGCCGCTCTCGCGCTGGGAGCCCGGCCGGGCCCATGAGCTGCTGGTCTGCGCCACCGAGACCAAGACCCGGGCCCAGCTGGACCGCTACGCCCAGGCCCTGCCCGCGGCCCTGGCCCAGGCCAAGGAGGCCGCATGAGCAGCGAGCCGCTCCTCTTCGAGCTCTCCAGCCCCGGCCGCCGCGCGGTGCGCTTCCCCAAGCCCCAGGTCTCCAGCCGGGATGCCGCCAGCCTCATCCCCGCCTCCCTGCTGCGCCGCCAGCCCCCGGCCCTGCCCGAGGTCTCGGAGCTGGACCTGGTGCGCCATTTCACCCACTTGAGCACCCGCAACATCGGCGTGGACACCGCCCTCTACCCGCTGGGCTCCTGCACCATGAAGTACAACCCCAGGGTCAACGAGGACGCAGCGGCCCTGCCCGGCTTCGCCGGGCTGCACCCCCTGCAGGGCGCCGAGGACAGCCAGGGCGCGCTGGAGCTCCTGTGGCAGTGCGAGCGCTGGCTGAAAGAGATCTCGGGCATGGACGCGGTGAGCCTGCAGCCCTCGGCCGGGGCCCAGGGCGAGCTGACCGCCATGATGGTGGTGCGCGCCTACCACCGCTCCAAGGGCCGCGAACCCAAGATCGTGCTGGTGCCTGACAGCAGCCACGGCACCAACCCGGCCTCGGCCGCGCTCTGCGGCTTCAAGGTGGAGACGGTGAAGAGCGATGCCGGCGGCCATGTGGACATGGATGACCTGCGGGGCAAGGTGGGGGGCCATGTGGCCTGCCTGATGATGACCAATCCCAACACGGTGGGGGTCTTCGAGAAGGACATCCCGGCCATCGCGGCGCTGCTGCACGCGGTGGACGCCCAGCTCTATTATGACGGGGCCAACCTGAACGCCATCTGCGGCCTGGCCCGGCCGGGCGACATGGGCTGCGACCTGATGCATTTCAACGTGCACAAGACCTTCAGCACCCCGCATGGCGGCGGCGGCCCCGGGGCCGGCCCCATCGCGGTGCGCGGGCACTTGGAGCCCTTCCTGCCCGTGCCCCGGGTGGTCCGCCAGGGCGAGGCCTTTTGCCTGGAGGAGGCCGGGCATCCCGCCTCCATCGGCCGGGTGCGCTGCTTCAGCGGGCAGTTCGGCATCTTGGTGCGCACCTACGCCTACCTGCTGGCCATGGGCGGCGACGGCCTGCCCGAGATGGCCCGCGGCGCGGTGCTCAACGCCAACTACCTGCTGGCCCGGCTGGGCCAGGCCTTTGACGCCCCCTACGGCCGGCGCTGCATGCATGAGTTCGTGCTCTCGCTGAAGCGCCAGGCGCGCGATCGCGGGGTGGGCGCCCTGGACTATGCCAAGCGCCTGCTGGACCACGGCTACCACGCGCCCACCATCTACTTCCCGCTGATCGTGCCCGAGGCGATGATGATCGAGCCCACCGAGACCGAGAGCAAGGAAGCCCTGGACCGCTTCGCCGAGGCCCTGCTGGCGGTGGA
>CAYXCT010000005.1:0-26823 GCA_964463435.1 uncultured bacterium
GCAGGCAGCGGGGCCCGAAGCCTTGGCCCATGGGTCCATAGTAGAAGTGATGATGGCAATAGCTCAGGACCAGGGCCACGGCCAAGGCCGCCGCGACGATCCATCCCCATAGGCTCCTGCAGCAGTGGCCGTGCCCCTGGGAATGGCAACATTGGCCTTGCGCTGACATCAGCTTGCGGCGGGCCTCAAAGCGCAGCCCTTCTTCCTCTATGATGTTCTGCTTCTCGTTCTCGCTGATCGCCATCGATGACTCCTAAAATATGGGCGAAATTGCCCGTGCCTGCCTGAAACAAAGGCGCTTAGGCCTTGGTGCTCATGGGTTGTACGGGTGCCCTTGGCCATCGAACAGGTCAAAGGAGCCGTCATTGAGCTTGAGGAAGATCTCCAAGGGCCTGCCGTTGCCGGCCTGCGAGAACTCAACACTCTGCACGCCCGAGGCCAGATAGAGAGGGCTGAAAGAGGGAGGGTCTGCGGCATCATAGAGGAAAGCATCTTCCGTGTCCGCGACCAGCTTGATCTTGCGCGTCCCATCCGGGCTGTCGAAGGTCTGCAGGCTCACCGCCTCCGGCTGGGTGACAGCGACCTGGTCATCCCGGGAATTGACCGGCGTGTAATCGCCCTCGTTGTAGCAATACAGGTCGCCAACGTGGTAGGGATCCTGCCACCACCAGAAGTTGTCATTGTAGAAATCCCATCGGTCAAAATCGGCATCATACCACCACCAGCGGCCGCTAAAATTGCGGGTCCAGAAGAATTGCTCGCCCAGATACCAGCCATACCAGTGATAGCCGGAGCCATCCAGGTAATGGCAGTAGTTGAACCCGCTGTCCTTGTGCCAGTAATAATGCCCGGGGCGGCTCTCCGAGCGGCGGTCCGCCTCCACTTGCGCCCGCCAGCCCGACCCGCTCACCCGGGCCATCTGCGCGCGCACCTGCGAGGCACCGGTTCCGCGCGGCCCGATCAGCGTCGACCTCAAGGCCGCACGGTCCGCGCCCATGCTGGGGAGCGGGATGCTGGAATGCTTTTGGTCCGTATGGATCATCTCGGCCCGGTCGGTGATAAAAGCGGGCTCAGAAGCGACCCCCAGCTTCTTCAGCTTTTGGCGTATATAGCCGGGCGTGAAAGCATGATGATGGGCCACCGCGGTGGCCCGCATGCCCATGGCGGCCGCCCCGCTGCCATGCGCCGCGAGCGTCGGGGCGGCGGCGCTTTGCGAGGCAGGCCCAGCGGGACGCTGCGCCTTTCCAGTGCCAGGCCGGGCCGCTTGGCCGCTCAAGGGCCTGGCAGGCGGCTTGAACTGGGCGGCGCGCTGGGCCGGAAAATTGCGGCTGCGCCCTCCGCTGGCGGAGCGGCTGATGTTGATGACCACTGGCTGGCGCGGCGGGGCGCTGGCGCGGGCGGAACTGCCGGTATTTGCCCGGGAATGCTGCTCCTGGCCTTGGGCCGCATGGACGGAGGACATGGCAGCCAGAGCCATCGCCGCCAGGGCGAAGCGCTTCATGATGGGCATGGGTCTCTCAGCAATGGGCCACTGTCATAAGCCGCAATCTGCTTCAATGCCGCCAGCCAAGCCCCAGCTCGGCTGCAGCTAAAATCTCACACTTGAGAATGCCGGTCAGGCCGGCTTTATTCCTTAAGGGCGGCCGCAAAGCTGCAAGGCGGGCTCACGACACGCAAAAAGGCAGGCATAAACTTGAGGGCAAATGCCCGGTCTCGATGGTAAAATCTTGGTGCTGCCCCGCTGCTGAAGCCTCACTACCGAAGATGGCAGCCCTAGGGAGGTGCTATGCGCATTCGATGGATGCTGTTGGCGGCCTTGGCACTGGCCGCACCGGCCTTGCTGGCTGGCCAGCCTGGCAAGGCCGTGGTGGAAGAGCTGCAGGGCAGCGTGACCGTGCAGCGGCTGCAGCCGGATGGCAGCCTGGGCCAGCCCGCGGGCCTGGGCATCGGCGATGAGGCCCTGCCCGGCGACCGCCTGCAGACCGGGGCTGATTCCAGCCTGGTGCTGACCCTGGACGATGGCACCCACCTGGAGCTGGCCCAGGACAGCGACATCACCTTGAAGGCCCTGGACGAGGCGGCAAGCGGGCGCACCACCCTGCTCTCCATGGCCAAGGGCTTCTTCCACGCCGTGGTGGCCAAGCTGGAGGATGGCGACCGCTTTGAGCTGGCGACCCCCAATGCCGTGGCCGCGGTCAAGGGCACGGAGTGGGACGCGGAGATCAAGGATGGCAGCACCTCGGTGGGGGTGCATGAGGGCACGGTCTGGATGGGCGATGGCTCGGGCCAGGCCAGCCGCGTGCTGGCCAAGGGCTTCATTGCCAGCGCCGGGCCGGCCGGCTTGGGCCAAGCCCGCGCCTGGACAGAGCAGGAGCGCGCGGCGCGCCTCGCGTTCCTGGGCGGCCTGCGCAGCCGCCGCCTGCAGTACATCCAGAACCACCCCCGCCTGCGCCAGCAGCTTAAGCGCTGGAAGGCCCGCCGCGAGGCCTGGCGCCAGGCAGCGCTCAAGCGCCGCCTGGCCATCCGCAAGCACCTGAGCGAGGCCCAAGTCCCCCGCCGCCGGGCCCAGCGCCAGAAGGCCCGCCAGCAGCATGCCAAGGAGCGCGAAGCGCTCAAGAAGGAGCCCGCGCCCGGCGAGAAGTAGCAGAGCCCCTCATCCCCTTCAAGGCCCGCATGCCCGTCTTCTTATTCACAGACATCGAAGGCTCCACCGGCAAGTGGGAGCTCTACAAGGAGGCCATGAACCGGGTCATCGCGCGGCACTACGCGCTGATGGACGAGATCGTGCCCCGGCATGGCGGCCGCATCATCAAGAAGACCGGCGATGGCATCTTCGCCCTCTTCCCCGACCCGGTGGAGGGCGAGCCCTGCGCCGGCCTGGCCTGCGCGCTGGAGCTGCAGCGCCACTTTCAGGACGAGGAATGGCCCGGGGTGGGCGAGCTGCGCGTGCGCATGGGCCTGCACCTGGGCCAGGCCATGGAGATGGCCGGCGACTTCTACGGCCCCACCGCCAACCGCACCGCGCGGCTGATGGCCCTGGCCTGGGGCGGCCAGATCCTGGCCTCCGAAGACCTGCAGCGCCAGGCCGCGCTGCCGCCAGATGCCCGCTGGGTGGACCTGGGCGTGCATCAGGTCAAGGACCTGCCTGAGCCCCAGCATCTCTTCGGCATGGTGCACCCGGCCCTGCGCCTCACCGATTTTCCCCCACCGAAATCGCTCTCCAGCCGCCTCAACAACCTGCCTGAAGCCGCCGGGCCCCTGCTGGGGCGCGAGAAGGAGCTGGCCCAGCTGGCCCGCCTGCTGGCCGACCCGCAGAGCCGCCTGGCCTGCCTGCTGGGCAGGGGCGGCATGGGCAAGACCCGCCTGGCCTTGCAGGCCGCCGCCGCGGCCGCCCCGGCCAGCCGGGACGGGGTGCACTACCTCGACCTCGCGGGCCTGGATGACCCGGAGCAGCTGCCGGCGCGCCTGGCCGCCTCGCTCAAGCTGGCGCGGGGGGCGGAAGACCCCCTGGCCCTGCTGCTGGGCTTCCTCAAGGACAAGCAGCTGCTGCTGGTGCTGGACAGCCTGGACAAGGTGGCAGGCCGCAGCAGCGCCCTGCTCAGCATCCTGGAGGGCGCCCCTGGCGTGCGGGTGCTGGCCGCCTCCTGCCGCCGCCTTGACCTGCAGGAGGCCGTGGTGGAAGTGGCCGGCCTGGGCCTGCCCAAGGAGCCCAAGGCCGCCGACCTGGAGCAGTGCCCCGCGGGTGCGCTGTTCCTTAAGCAGGCAATGCGCGCCAACCCTTCCTTCGCGCTCAAGCCCGAGGACAAGCCCGAGCTGCTGCGCCTGCTCATCCTGCTGGAGGGCATGCCGCTGGGCCTGGAGCTGGCCGCGGCCTGGGCGCGGCTGATGCCCCTCAAGACCATCGCCGACCGCGTGGAGAAGGACCCCCGCTTCCTCTCCAGCTCGCGCCAAGACCTGCCCGAGCGCCAGCGCAGCTTGAAAGCCCTCTTTGAGCACGCGCTCTCCCTGCTCGGCCCCCGCGAGAAGGAGGCCTTGGCCAGGCTCTCCGCCATCCAGGGCCCCATCACCGCCGCCGGCGCCCTGGCCGTGGCCAAAGCCGGGCCCGAGCTGCTCTCGAGCCTGGCGGACCGCTGCCTGCTGAGGCCGGACGGCGCGTCCTTCTTCATGTCGCCGCTCACCCGCAGGCTGGCCTCCTTCAAGCTGGCCGAGGACCCGGCCCGGCGCGAGGATGCCCTCAGCCTGCACGCCGCCTTCTTCTGCCGCCTGGCCTGGGACCAAGCCCGCGCCACGCGCGGCTTCCTCACCGCCGCGGCCCTGGCCGAGCTGAGGCAGGCCGCCCAAGACCTGGAGCTGGCCTGGGACCGGGCCGTGGGCAAGGCCTGGATCCGCGAGCTGGGCATGGCCCAGCAGGGGCTGCGCCCCTACCTGGACGCCCAAGGCCTGGGCCATGCCTGGGGCCCGCGCCTGGAGCAGGCCCTTGCCCTGTGGGAGGGCTCTGAGTCCCGGCTCTTCGGCGGCCTGGATCCGGATGTCTCCCAGGCGGCCTTCGCCGGCATTCTGGCCTGCCTGGCCGACTGCCGCTTTCATGTGGGCAAGGCCGATGAGGCCCTGGGGCTGATGGAGCGAAGCCTGCGCCTCAACCGCCAGCTGGGCCGGCGCGCAGACGCCGCCTACGCCCTGGTGCGCAGCGCCGTGTTTCTGGGGCCTGAGGATGGCCGCCGCGCCGGCTGCCTGAACGAGGCCCTGGCCCTCTACAAGGACGAAGGCGACCCCCATGGGGTGGCCTGGGTGCAGCGCAACCAAGGGCACCTGCTCTGCCGCCAGGGCCATCTCAAGGAGGGCCGGGCCCTCTTGGAGCAGAGCTTGGCGGCCTTCAAGGAGCTGGGCAACCCGCGCGAGCTGGCCTGGTGCCAGAGCGCCCTGGCCCAGGCGGCCCTGGATGCCGGCGAGGCCGAGCAGGGCATGACGGGGCTCAAGAGGGCGCGCGACCTCTTCTTGGAGCTGGGCGATGTGGAGGGCGCGGGCTGGGCCTGCTATGCGCTGGGCCGCGCTGCTGCCCAGCGCTCCGCCTGGAAGGATGCCGAGGCATCCATGCTGCGCAGCCTGCGCCTCTTCACCCAGCTGCGGAACCCCAAAGCCAGGGCCGAGGCCCTGCGCCGGCTCTGCGAGATAGAGGCGGGCATGGGCGCCGTGGAGCAGGCCTTCAAGGTGGTGGACCAGATCATCACCGAGAGCGAAGCGGGCCAGGACTGGGGCGGCCAGGCCGCGGCCCTGCTGCAGAAGAGCCGGCTGCTGCGCCAGACCGGCCGCGGGGCCGAGGCCCTGCCCATGCTGGAGCAGGCGCGCCACGCCTTTGCCCAGGCCGGCTCCGCGGCCGGAGAGGCCTCCTGCCTGGAGGACCTGGCCATGGCCCTGCAGGAGCAGGGCGAGGGCGGCAGGGCGCGCCTGGCCCTGGAGCAGGCCATCCAGGGCTATTCCAGCTGCGGCAATCCCGAGGGCGAGGCGCGGGCCCTGGTGCGCATGAGCGACCTTGACCTGGCCGAGAACAAGCTGGACAAGAGCGAAGCCTGCTGCCAGCAGGCCATCAAGATGAGCCGCATCGTCAAGCTGGGCGAGCACAGCCTGGCGGCCCTGCTGGGCATCGCCGCCCTCTACCAGCGCCAGGGCCGCATGTCCGAGGCCCTGCGCCTGGCCGTGCTCTGCGAGCGGGCGCTCCAGGAGGGCCTGCTGCCCGCGCCCCATCCCGGCTTCCACTCCAGCACGGTGAAGAAGGCCGAGGCCCTGCTGGCCCAGTTGGGAGCCAAGATCATGCAGAGCGTCATCGATGCCGCCCGCGCCAAGATAGCCAGCGAGGACCTGCGGCTGGCGCTCAAGGAGAGCATCGACAAGCTGGCCGCCTGACCCCAAAGGGAGCCATGAGCCCAGACCCAGACCAAGGCCAAGAGGAGCTCGCTGCCCAGCAAGTGGAAGACCCGGGCGCGCTCGCCCATGCCGGGGCTCCCAAGCCCCCCCGGGGCCGCCTGCTGGCCCCGGCCTGGGCCTTGAGCGGCTTGGCGGTCCTGGCCATGCTGGCGGCCACGGCCTGGGCCTGGGGCCAGGTGCCAGATTCAGCCCGCATCCCCATCCATTGGGGCTGGAACGGCCAGCCCAACGGCTATGCCGGCCGCGGCCCCGCGCTCCTGATGGCCCCCATCCTGGCCGCGGCCATGAGCCTGCTCTTGGGGATGCTCTCCCTGGCGGACCCCCGCCTGGCCGCGAGCCCGCCCACCCTGCGCGCCTACCGCGGCGTCTGGCTGGGCCTCATCAGCCTGCTGGCGCTCATCCATGCCTGCATGCTGGGCCTGGCCTTCGGCTACCCTGTGCCCATGCTGCAAGCGCTCATGGCCGGCCTGGGGGCCCTGCTGGCCTACACCGGCTTGGCCCTGCGCCAGGTGGAGCCCAACAGCCTCATCGGCATCCGCACCCGCGCCACCCTGCGCGACCCCGCGGCCTGGGCCCGCGTGCACAAGAAAGCTTCCCTGCCCTTCACCATCTTAGGCTGCCTGCTCTTCCTCAGCGCGCTGCTGGGCCTGCCCGCGCCGCTGCTGAGCGCCATCCTGGTCGCCGGGCTGGCTGCGGTGACCGTGGCAATGCTGGTGCTGGCACGCTGAGAATCCGATGCCAGCGATGCCGCAAAAAAGAAAGAGCCCTGCATCATGCTGGGCTCTTTTATCTAGCTCCAAATGCGCTCCAAGGTTCTACCTCGACCACTCGGTCGCTATCTCTACCTGGCTCAGCTTAAGGGCCCTGGCGATCTTATGCAGAGTCGCGCGCCTTGGCATGGTCGCAGAATTGAAAAATCGAGAGAGCGATGGTTGCGGTATGCCTGTTTCCTCAGCGAGATGCTTCACTCCGCCCTTTTGGTCCACCAAGGCGCGCAGGTTGTCCTTAAAGGTGCGGATGTTCTTGGCAATGCCCTCAAGGTCATCAAAGCGGACATAGATGCCTTCGATTTTTCCCTGCTGGCCACAGTCATCGATAAGCTCCTGAATGTCTGAGACAATCTCGTCCCTTTCAACAGCTTCGCTCTCGCTCCCCCACATCTTGAGCAAGTCATAGACCCCCTCAAATTCAAAGGCTGTGCTGACAGCCGCGGCAATGAATTCTTTAGGAAGCCCGGCTTGATTCATCTGATGCCCAATCTCAACGATCTCTACTTTTATGTCTGGTGCCAGTTGGACAGCGTTCATGACAACCTCCCGCGTTCCGTGTATTGCCTTCGACGTATCAGCTCAAGGCGGGTCTTCAATTTGGCCAGTTGCCGTGCTTCGTGCTTAGGGTCAACTTTGACATAGGCGTGCAGCAAAAAGGCTTCATCCATCATGCCCACTGACAGCCGCAACTGAACCTTTCTATTTGACCCTCCGGTTTCTCGCTTTTATGGATATGGCTTAAATAACTTATATAACATATATAGCTTAATTTCAAGTCCTATTTTCCCAGTAATTCATAGCTTTTTAGCTATAAATCTCTCAAAACTCTGTCCCCAATAAGAAAGTAGGCCAACTTTATGCCTGCCCGCTCCCAAACAAGAACATCATGGCCTCTTTGGCGCTAATCACTTCTTTCATCTCCATCGCCTCATAGAAAACCCTCCAGGCCGCGGGCACACCACGCCAGCCCCTGCCCAGAATCCGCGCTTCATCTTTGCCCCAAAAAGGTCCATACTACCTTTATTGTTGGTCAAGCCTTGGGCGCTTCGGCGCCTTTTTACTTTATCAAGGGCTCACCATGACACCGACCAAAGAATCACAAGACACCTCGGGCACCACCTTTGCCAACCTGGCCCTCTCCGCGCCGGTGATGAAGGCCGTGGAGGCGGCGGGCTATGACGCGCCCTCGCCCATCCAAGCCCAAGTCATCCCCCTGATGCTGGAGGGCCACGATGTGGTGGGCATGGCCCAGACCGGCACTGGCAAGACCGCGGCCTTTGCCCTGCCCCTGCTCACCCGCATCGACCCGCGCCTGCGCAAGCCGCAGGCGCTCATCCTGGTGCCCACGCGCGAGCTGGCCATCCAGGTCTCCGAGTCCATCCAGGGCTATGCCGCCTTCATCCCGGGCCTGCAGATCCTGCCGGTGTACGGCGGCCAGGACTACGCCATCCAGCTGCGCCAGCTGAGCCGCGGCGTGCACATCGTGGTGGGCACGCCCGGCCGGGTTATGGACCACATGCGCCGGGGCACCCTCAAGCTGGAGGGCCGCGTCACCCTGGTGCTGGACGAGGCCGACGAGATGCTGGCCATGGGCTTTTTGGAGGACGTGCAGTGGGTGCTGGAGCAGATCCCGCCGGAGAGGCAGATCGCCCTCTTCTCGGCCACCCTGCCAGCCGAGATCCGCGTCATTGCCCGCAAATACCTGCGCCAGCCCAAGGAAGTGGCCATCACCATGCGCTCCAAGGCCGCGGACAAGATCAACCAGCACTACTGGCTGGTGGAGCACCACCACAAGCTGGACGCGCTCAGCCGCATCTTGGAGGCCGAGCCGGTGGATGGCGCGCTCATCTTCGTGCGCACCAAGAGCCAGACCGTGGAGCTGGCGGAGAAGCTCTCGGCGCGCGGCTTCGCCGCCGCCGCGCTCAACGGCGACATCGCGCAGAAGGACCGCGAGCGCACGGTGGAGAAGCTGAAGAGCGGCCAGCTCGACATCCTGGTGGCCACCGATGTGGCCGCCCGCGGGCTGGATGTGAAGCGCGTGAGCCATGTCTTCAACTACGACATCCCCTTCGACACCGAGACCTACATCCACCGCGTGGGCCGCACCGGCCGGGCCGGCGCCAGCGGCGAGGCCATCCTCTTCATCAGCGCCCGCGAGCGGCGCATGCTCTATGTCATCGAGAAGGCCACCGGCCAGAAGATCAAGCCCCTGGTGCTGCCCACGGCCCAGGTCATCAACGCGCTGCGGATCGCCGAATTCAAGGAGACGGTCAGCGACGCCCTGGCCGACCCGGGCCTGGGCTTCTATGAGCAGCTGCTCGAAGGGTACATCCAGGAGACCACCCAGCCGCCGCTCAAGGTGGCGGCCGCGCTGGCCAAGCTGCTGCAGGGAAAGGCCCCATTCCTGCTGGAGGACAAGCCAGCCAAGGCCCCGGAGGCGGCGCCCCGGCCCCGCTCGGTGCATGAGCATGACCCCGCCGCCGGGCCCAGCGCGCCCTCGCGCCGGCGCTTTGACAAGGATGCGCCCGTCCCGCGCGCTGGCGGCAAGCCCACGGCCGACACCCATGAATGCTACCGGGTCAGCGTGGGCAGCGCCGATGGCCTTGAGCCCAAGCACCTGGTGGGCGCCATCGCCAATGAGGGCAACATCCCGGGCTCGCGCATCCACAACATCCGCATCTTCGACGCCTGCGCCTTTGTCGACCTGCCCAAGGGCTTGAGCCCGGGCACGCTGGCGGCGCTGAAGCGCGCGCGCGTGATGGGCAGGCCTTTGGGCCTGGCGCGCCACAAAAGCTGAGCCTGACAAAGAAAAGCCCGGCTCATCCCTGAGCCGGGCTTTTCTTTGTGCGCGCATCTCTATGGATTGAGGGGTGCCAAGGTCTTGAAAACCGGCGTGGGCACAGCCACCCGGTCCCTGAAGCGCCAGCGCACAGAGACCTCGCCCACCTTGCCGCGCAGCGTCACCCCGAAGCGCTTGCCCGGCACGCTGATCACCGCCCTGCGCGGGCCGGTCCAGGTGATGGAGAGCGGCGGCTGGCTGGAGGTGAAGCCGCCATAGACGCTGGGGTCATCCCAGCCTTTCTGCATGTCTGAATTGTAATCCGGCTCATCCGCCCGGCGCAGGTAGAGGTTCCAATCCTCGGTCTCACAGGCCTCGATGACCACCAGCCGGTATTGATGGTCCGGGGACCAGCTCCTCATCTTCACCTGGTCCTCATGCAGCAGCACTTGCAGCTTCACCCCGCCCCAAGCTTGCCCATCCTTGACCTTGAGATGGCTTGCCCGGTCCATGGGCAGGCGGATGAACAGGGTGGCATTGCCCTTCCAGGCGACATCCGTGGCGCAAAGGGTCTCCACCCCCTCCAGGACCACCAGCCCGCCAGGCTGGCAGCGGGTCCGCAGGCGCAGGCGCAGGGTCGGCAGCAGCTCATCGCTGCCTTCCACTGGGGCCTGCTTTTCTATGCTGACCCAGTGCTGCTGGTCAGGGGCCAAAAAGGCGGTATGCGCCTCTGGCACCACGCAGGTGGAGAAGCACAGGATGGGGCTTGCATATAAGAGGGTTATCAGGATAGTGAAGCGCATGCGCTAAAGTACCCTCAAGCTTGGCAGATATGCAACTTCAAAGTTGTTCCAGCATGAAAAACCCTCTTTCTTTTCTCAAACTTTACTCCCAGCCCAATCTAGGATATTATAATCAACATTGACTGAAATGATGTCAACTGGGGGGAAGCCATGAGCGCATTGCAAAAACGTTTTTCCTTGGGCAAGAAAGCCCTGCTGCTAGCCACGCTCATCGTTGCTGCTGCCACCCGCCTAGCCGCTGACCAGGCTGACAGCGCCTACAGCTGCACGCCCAAGACCTTCAGCAGCACGGTCACCTGGTATGACAACTCGACCCTCGGGCTTTCCGCCTGCCACTACTCTGACCCCACCCTGCCGGGCGGCACCACCGAAGCCACACAGTTCTATGCCGCCGCCGCCACCCACCTTTATGATGACGCCATCTGCGGGGCCTGCGCCCTGATCACCGACTCTGCCAATGGCAAGTCCGTGACCGTGATGGTGACGGACGAGTGCCCAGCCGCCACCAATGTGCAGTGGTGCAGCGCCGGCAGCAACCACCTGGACTTGAGCGAGCACGCCTTCACCCAGATGGAAGCCGCCTCGGTGGGCGACTTCAACGTGACCTGGCATGTGGTGCCCTGCCCCCTGAGCTTCTTGAACGTGAAGGGCCAGAACGGGGCCAACCTCACCTACCAGTTCAAGAGCGGGGCCACCAGCGGCTGGGCCACCCTGATCATCCGCGACTACATCATGCCCATCAAGACCGTGGAGTACTGCACCGGCAATGGCTCTGGCTGCGCCGCGGCGACCTGGCAGCGCTCCTACAACGGCTGGGTGCCCCCCAGCGGCACCTGGAGCACCTTCTACCTGCGCATCACGGACAAGGGCGGCAACCAGAAGAGCTTTGGCCCCTTGAGCTGCTGCTCGCCGGTCGGCACGGATTCCAAGACTGAGACCAACAGCGTCTACGGCAACCTGACGGGCGGCCAGATGCCGGGCTGCGTCTCTGGCACCAGCACCTACACCAGCACCGCCACCCCCAGCGGCACTGTCACGCGCACGCCAACGCCCAGCTCCACCCGAACCAGCACGCCCCAGGCCACCAGCACCTATTCCAGCACGCCGACCTCTTCATCCAGCCCCACCAGCTCCAGCACAGCCACCCCTGCTGCCAGCGGCACCAGCACGGCCACGCGCAGCGCCACCTTGACCAGCACCATCACAGCGACGCCGACCCCCAGCAGCTCCTCTACGCCCACAACCACGGCCGAGCCGAGCGCCACCAGCTCGTCCACCGGCAGCCCCACCCGGACCGCCACACCCCTTGTCACCAGCACCTCCACGCACACCGCCACACCGCCCAGCACGGGCACCAGCACAGTGACCCCGGGGCCCAGCAGCACCAATTCCTCCACCCGCACCAGCAGCCCCACCAGCACGGGCACCGGCACAGTGACCCCAGGGCCCAGCAGCACCAGCTCCTCTACCCGCACCAGCAGCCCCACCAGCACCGCCTCTGGCACGGGCACCAGCACCATCACCCAAGGCCCCAGCGCCACCAGCTCTGCCACCCGCACCAGCACGCCCACGGCAAGCGCGACCAGCACAGCGGCCCTGCCCACGGCCACGGCCACCCGCACCGCCCAAGCCGGCGGATCCCGGCCTGGCGGGCTGAGCATCCTCAAGGTGGTGGCGGCGCCAAACCCGCTGCGCGGGGCCAGCGGCGGCTCTTTGTATGTGGACCTGCAAGGCTCTGCCGACAGCTTCAGCCTGCTCATCTACACCCGCGCCATGGTCGAGGCCTATGGCGCGGTGCAGTACAGCGGGCGCGGCCCGGGCTGGTCCAGCCTGAGCCTGCCGGCGGGCTTCACCTCGCAGGCGCCCGCGGGCACCTATTTCTTGGTGCTCACCGGCGCGCGCAACGGCCAGAAGGTGAAGGCGCCAGCGGCCATCAAGCTGGTGATCCTGCGGTGAGCAGGGCCGGCTTCAGGGCCTGGGCCTGTTTGGGCCTGCTGGCCTGGGCCCTGCCCGCGCTCGCTGACCCCTTTGTGCTGAGCCACGCCCAGGCCACCCCGGACCCGGCCTATGGCCGCCCCGAGTTCGCTGACAAATGGCCCCACATCAACCTGGCCGAGGCCCAGCGCCTGCATGGCAAGCGCGGGGTGGTGTTCGTGGACGGCCGCAGCGTCGCGGAGTGGCAGTCCAGCCACATCCCCGGCGCCCTGCCCCTGCCGGTGGATGAGTTCGACAAGCGCTTCCCCATGCTCAAGCGCAAGCTGGCCAAGGCCAAGGTGGTGGTGACCTACTGCCACGGCGTCACCTGCGGCCTCTCCGAGAGCCTGGCCCAGCTGCTCTCTGACCAGGGGCTGCGCAACGTGGCGGTGTTCTATGAGGGCTTCCCGGCCTGGGCCGGCGCAGGCCAGCCGCTCGAAGAGTCCCCCCGCCAGCCTTGACCAGCCCCAAAGCCCTTTCAAAACCGGCCTTTTGGACTTAGGATGGGGCTTGGCCGGGCTTCAGCGCCCGGAACCCAGACCAGGCTCGCGCGTCTTAATGAGAGGATGCCTTCCATCCAAATGGAGGTCTTATGAACAAGCTCTATCTTGCCCCCTTGCTGGCCCTGCTGCTGGCTGGCGCGGCAGTCCAGGCGCGCGCCGACGGCGCGGACATGGTCAAGCTCAAGGACGGGGCCGTGCTCTTCGGCACCATCACCGAGGACAATGAGGACGCGGTCATCATCGTCTCCAACGGGGTCAGCCGCCGCATCAGCCGCGGCATGATCCTGCGGACCCAGTTCGCGGGCGGCCAGCCCTCAGACGCCGTGCAAGCCGAGCCGCAGGCCGTGCCCGCGGAGCAAGCCCCGGCGGATGTCATCCCCACGGAGGCCGAATATGTGGGCGGCATCAGCACCTACTACGGCGTGCCCGAGGACCAGGTGGTTTATGTCCAGCAGGCCGGCATCCCGGCGGAGGAGCTACCCGTGCTCTTCTTCCTCAGCCGGCACCACCACCTGGGCTACCGCATGCTCTGCGACCTGCGCTTGAGCGGCCTCAGCTGGTACGACATCCTATTCCGCTACAACCTGGGGCCCGATGTCTTCTGGTTTGACATGGGCGGCCCGCTGCCCGGTGACGACCCAGGCTACTTCCTCTACCGACCCCGCCGCGAATGGCGCCACATGCACATGAGCGATGAGGACATCATCCACTGCGCCAATGTCCGCTATGTCTCGGCCTACCGCCACATCCCGCCCTCGCGCCTCATCGTGGTGAGCCAGGTGGCTGGCCATCCCCAGCGCGCCTGGGGCGCCTTCCACCCCGCTGACCCCAGCCACGCCCCGCACTTCACGGCCTTTGGCGCCGCGCATGGCTCGGCGGCCCATGGCCAGCCCGGCCCAGGCGCCGCGGGCGTCTCCCCGGCCCTGCGCAAGAGCCAGGGCGCGCATCCGGCCCTGGCCCAGCAGGCCAGGGCCAAGCATCCTGGCCCGCACGCGCCCGCGCACCACGCGCAGCCCAACCCCGCGGCCCAGCACCATGGGGGCGGCCCCAGGCCAGCCCAAGCGAGCGGCCATGGCGGGGAGCCCAGGCCCGCCCCAAGCAGCGACAAGGGCGGCGGCCAGGCCGGCGGCGACAGCCACCGCGACCACTGAGCGAGCCCGCCTAAAAAAGAAGAGCCCAGCCAGATGGCTGGGCTCTTCTTTTTTATAAAGCAAGGTCAAGGCCGGGAAGCCAGGGCCAGGCTGCCCCAGATCTCCACAGGCTGCGGGCCGCCATAGCCCGGGTCCACGGAGCGGCGGCGGCGGCCGGCAGTGAATGCCGGGGCGCCCATGCCGTCCAAGGCGTGGATGGGCGTGGCCTGCAAGCCAAAGAGCAGGCGCTGGCCGGGCTTGGCATCCAGGGCAAAGGCGTGCGGGTCGTCGCTCTTGAGCGCCACGGCCAGCTCCCAGACAACCTCGCCGACCTCATCGCCCACGGCAAAGGCCGCTTCGCTGGACCCCTCAGCCAGGGGCCTGGGATACTCGGCATCGCCGGGCTTGATGAAGCTGAGCTGGTGCGAGGCGGCCTCCAGGTAGGGCTTCTCATCCCGCAGGGTCTGGGGCAGGCTTCGGAAGGGCGAGGGCATGAGGCTGGCCTTGAGGCCCCGCGTGGCCTTGGCGCTGCCCTCGGGCGCGAACCAGACCAGCAGGTCCTGGTGAAAGACGCCCAAGAGCTGCTTCTTGGCCCAGCCCGAATCCGCGGAGAGCATCAGGTAGAGGGTGGCCTCGTCATTCATGGCCTTGACGGTGACGCCCTCGGCCTGCAGGCCTTCCACCGCGCTCCATTCGTGGTCAAAGCCATCCACCTTGACCTCCCGGTCCTTCCAGGAGCTGGCCAGGTTGAACTCATCGCAGCCCGCCGCCAAGAAGGGCAGCAGGGCCAGCATCAGGAACTTCGCTCTTTGCATCACATCTCCTTTCAACTCAAAGCCCGGCCAGAGTATACTCCATGCCGTTGATGCCAGCCACCCCCTCTCTCGAGCCTCCGTGAACCTCCTCCTCTCATGCCAAGAACTGGGCAAGCATTTCGGCGCCCGCGAGCTCTTCAGCGGCCTGAGCTTTGGGGTGGAAGAGGGCGAGCGGCTGGGCCTCATCGGCCCCAACGGCAGCGGCAAGAGCACCCTGCTCAAGATCCTGGCCGGCGAAGAGCGGGCGGATGAGGGCAAGGTGATCCCCAAGCGCGGCCTGCGCGTGGCGCTGGTGGCCCAGAGCCAGGCCACGGCCTGGCCCGTTGAGGCCAGCCCCCGCAGCGTGCTGATGCGGTCCCAGGACGAGCCCGGCCTGGAGGAGCACGTGCGCGAGGAGCGCGCCGAGCGGGCCCTGCAAGAGGGCGGCTTCCCTGACCCCGAGGCCTCGGCGCCCACCCTGTCGGGAGGCTGGCGCAAGCGCCTGGCCATCCTGGAGCAGGTGGTGCGCCAGCCCGACCTGCTGCTGGTGGACGAGCCCACCAACCACATGGACCTGGAGGGCGTGCTCTGGCTGGAGGACCTGCTGGCGCGCTCGGGCCTGTCGCAGGTCATCGTCACCCATGACCGCGGCTTCTTGGAGCGGGTCTGCAGCCGCGTGCTGGAGGTCAACCGCGGCTACCCCGAGGGCTTCTTCGCCTGCCAGGGCAGCTACAGCCAGTTCCTCGAGCGGCGGGCCGCCTTCTTTGCCAGCCAGGCCGAGCAGGAATCGAGCCTCAGCAACAGCGTGCGGCGGGAGGTGGAATGGCTGCGCCGGGGCGCCAAGGCGCGCAGCACCAAGCAGCAGGCCCGCATCGACCGGGCCGGGGGCATGATCGAGGCGCTGGATGACCTGAAGCAGCGCAACAGCCTCAACCGCACCATCTCCATCGACTTTGGCGCCAGCGGCCGCGAGACCCGCCGCCTGGTCGAGCTCATCCATGCGCAGAAGTCCATGGGCGGGCGGCCGCTCTTCGGGCCGCTGGACCTGCTGCTCTCGCCGGGCAGCCGCCTGGGCCTGCTGGGCCCCAACGGCAGCGGCAAGACCACCCTGCTCCGCCTGCTGGCCGGGGAGATCGAGCCCGACCAGGGCACGGTGAAGCGCGCCGAGCGGCTGGAGGTGGTGCGCTTTGACCAGCACCGCGAGCAGCTGGACATGAAGCAGAGCCTGAAAGAGGCCCTGGCCGGCGCCGGCGAGCATGTGCACCTGCGCGGCAACCCCATCCATGTGGCAGGCTGGGCCAAGCGCTTCCTCTTCCGCGCCGAGCAGCTGGACATGCCGCTCTCCCGCCTCTCCGGCGGCGAGCAGTCGCGCGTGCTCATCGCCCGGCTGATGCTCAAGAGCGCCGACCTGCTGCTGCTCGACGAGCCCACCAATGACCTGGACCTGCCCTCGCTGGAGGTGCTGGAGCAGAGCCTGCTCGACTTCCCCGGGGCCCTGGTGCTGGTGACCCATGACCGCTGGCTGCTGGACAGGGTCTGCCAGCGCCTGCTGGCTTTGGATGGCCTGGGCGCAGCCGAGCAGCTGGCCAGCCTGGAGCAGTGGGAGGCCTGGCGCCGCGGCCGCGGCCAGGCCAGGCCAGCCAAAAAGGCAGGGCCGGCGCCCAAGCCCGCGGCCACGGCTGCGGCCCTGCCGACAGCGCCCGCCCCAGCGGCCCTGAACGCGCGCGAGCGCGCCGAGCTCAGGGGCATGGAGGCCAGCATCAGCGCCGCCGAGGCTTTGGCCAGCTCAGCCCGGCAGGCCCTGGCCGACCCGGCGGTGGCATCGGACGCCGAAGCCCTGCTGGAGCGCCACCGCCTGCTGGAGGCGGCCGAGGCCAAGGTGGCGGCGCTCTTCGCCCGCTGGGAGGAGCTGGAAGCCAAGCAAGGGCAGGCCAAATGACAAGAGCCCGCGCGATGCGCGGGCTCTTGGGCAAGGCTCAGCTGGGCCCCAAGTCAGCGGAACAGGCTCTTGTACTCGCCGTAGCCCTCCCTTTCCAGATCCTGCACCGGGATGAAGCGCAGGCTGGCTGAGTTGATGCAGTAGCGCTGGCCCGTGGGGGCCGGGCCGTCATCAAAGACATGCCCCAGATGGGCGCCCCCGGCGCGGCTCAGCACCTCGATGCGCCGCATTCCCTGGCTGGTGTCAGGCCGGGCCTCCACCGCCACCGGCGCCAGCGGCTTGGTGAAGCTGGGCCAGCCGGTGCCAGAGTCGAACTTGTCCCGCGAGCTGAAGAGCGGCGCGCCGCTGACAATGTCCACATACAGCCCCTCGCGGTGCTCATCCCAATAGGCATTGTCAAAGGGCGGCTCAGTGCCGCAGCGCTGGGTCACCTCGAACTGCTCAGGGCTCAGCCGCTTCTTGAGGGCCTGCTCGCGGTCCAAGGCCCAGACCTTGGCCACAAAATCCTCCCGGCCCGAGCCCTTGTGGTAGGCCTCATAATGCGCCGGGTCCTTGAGATAGTAGTCCTGGTGGTAGGCCTCAGCCGGATAGAAGCGCCCGGCCGCCAGCACCGGCACCTTGACCGGCCGGCCGAAGCGGCCCGAGGCCTGCAGGGCCCGCTCGCTGGCCAGGGCCTGCTCTTGCTGGGCCGGGCTGGTGAAATAGATGGCCGGCTCATAGCCCGGGCCGCGGTCGGCGAACTGGCCGCCGCCATCGGTGGGGTCGATGTTCTGCCAGAAGGCCTGCAGCAGGGTCCCGTAAGCCACCTGCTGGGGGTCATAGAAGACCTCCACGGCCTCGCGGTGCCCCTTGGCCTCATAATCCTCATAGACCGGGTCCGGGCCGCTGCCGCCGGTGTAGCCGGCCACCACCTTGCTCACGCCAGCCAGGGCCTTGAAGGGCGGGGTCATGCACCAAAAGCACCCCCCCGCGAAGATCGCCCGCTCCTCCATGGCCTTGGCCTCCAAGCTGGGCGCCGCCATCGCCATGGCCAGCGCCAAAAGAACGCCCATCCGCATCCGCGCCCCCGAGAAGATCCCCTCTCTAGGCTTACGGCCAGGGCGGCCCAGGGGTTTTGGCAACTCCGCAGGTGCCAGGCCGCGGCCGGGCTGATATAATCGCCCCGCGGGCAGCGCCGCCCGCCCCATCCGGCCCAGGAGCCCCCCATGGCTGCGCTCTTCCTCATCGCCTCGCTGCTGGTCCTGCTCTCCCTGGCCATCGCCCGCTTCTTCGAGGGCTTTGGGGTCCCCTCCTTGCTGCTCTTCCTGGCCATCGGCATGCTGGCCGGCAGGGAGGGCGCCAACATCCTGGCGCTCAGCGACCCGGCCCTGGTGCAGGGAATCGGCGTCTTCGCCCTCATCGTCATCCTCTATTCCGGCGGCCTGGGCACGCATTGGCCCTCCGTGCGGCCGCACTGGCGCCAGGCGCTGGCCCTCTCCACCCTGGGGGTGCTGGCCACCGCCTTCCTGGTGGGCGCCTTCACCCACTATTGCCTCCGCTTCCCCTGGCTGCAGGGCCTGCTGCTGGGCAGCATCATCAGCTCCACCGATGCCGCGGCCGTGTTCGCCAGCCTGCGCTCGCGCAACCTGGACCTCAAGCCGGGCATCCGCCACCTGCTGGAGCTTGAATCCGGCTCCAACGACCCCATGGCGGTCTTCCTCACCGTCTCGCTCATCCACCTCTCCCTGCACCCCGGCGCGGCCTGGTGGCCGCTGCTGCCCGACCTGCTCTGGCAGGCGGCCCTGGGGCTGCTGCTGGGCTGGGCCTTGGGCCGGGCCGCGGTCTTCGTGGCCAACCACGCGCGCTTCGCCACCGAGGGCTTCACCATGGTCTTCTTTTTGGCCGCTGGGGTCTTCACCTACGGCCTGGCCGAGACCCTGGGGGGCAGCGGCTTCTTGGCGGTGTACGTCTCTGCCATCGCCTGCGGCAACCGCAGCTTCGTGCAGAAGAAATCGGTGGCCCGCTTCTACGACGGGCTCTCCTGGCTGGCCCAGATCGGCATGTTCTTGAGCCTGGGCCTGCTGGTGCAGCCCTCGGCGCTGCTGCCGGTGCTCTCGCAGGGGGTGCTGGTGACCGCCTTCCTCATCTTCGCCGCGCGGCCCGCGGCGGTGTGGCTGTGCCTGGCGCCCTCCGGCATGCGCTGGCGCGAGACGGCCTATGTGGGCTGGGTGGGCCTGCGGGGCGCGGTGCCCATCGTGCTGGCCACCTACCTGCTGGTGAAGGATGGCGACCAGGCCATCCTGGCCGGCGCCAGCTGGCTCTTCAACCTGGTCTTCTTCATCGTGCTGGGCTCGGCCCTGCTGCAGGGCTGGTCCGTGAGCCGGGCGGCGCGCCTGCTGCAGGTGGGCTCCCCCACCGAGAAGCCCAAGCCCCACCCCCTGGAGCTGACCGCGCAGGCCGGCGGCGACAAGGAGCTGGAGGAGTTCATGGTGCCCTTCAACTCCATGGCGGCCGGGCGCAGCATCGCCCAGCTGGACCTGCCGGACCAGAGCCTGGTGGTGCTGCTGGGCCGCAATGGCGAGTTCCTGGAGCCCACCGGCGCCAGCGTGCTGGAGGAGGGCGACACCCTGATGGCGCTGGTGAACCATGAGACGCGCTCGCGCATGCAGAGCCTTCTGGCCAAACAAAAACCGCCCAGCTCAAAGCCGGGCGGAGAAGATGAGCCAAGCCATTGGTTCGGCTGAGCCTGCCCTGCCTTCAGGCATAGGCCAGCGCTTCGCGCTGGTTGCGGCTGCGCACCCGCTGAGCGGCGCGGCGCGAGCTCGAGTCCAGGTGCAGGTCCGGGCCGGCCTCTGGCTGGGCTCTGAGCCAGAGCCGCAGCTCCAAGGGCAGGCCGTCCACCAGCAGGGCCATGGCCAAGCGCGGGCGGCCGGTGGGCCAGTCGCGGACGCTGCTAGGGCCGCGGTCTGAGAGCAGGGCCGGGCGGGCATCTGGGCCGCCCAGGCTCTCCAACAGGCGCCGCCCCACCTGGATGCTCAGCTCCTGGAAGCAGGCTTCGGCATCGCTCTGGCCGCTGGCCTGGGCCAGCATGCGGCCCAAGCCGGGCGGGCAGCGCAGGATGAGGGTCCCTTGCGTCGCGCCGCTGAAGGCCACGGCACGCTCAAAGCCCAGAGCCGCCGGGCCCTGCGCGGGCCGGCCGTCAAAGCGCACCGAGAAATCCCCCCAAGCGGACAGCACAGACCTGACAAGCTCGTCCATGACCACCTTTTCCATGACCCTGCCCTCCATGACTGCCTCCCCAAGCCAACCTAGCTCCCTGGGCTTTGCCGGCCCTGCCCAATGACCGAGCAAGAAGAATGCCAATGGAAGCTGCATTTCCCCTTTTATCTTGGCCATTCTCGGATGGCATGCCAAGGAATGATGGCTTGCATTCCATAGTCACTGAACCAGCCGCCCGGCAAAAAAAAACGGCCCTAAGGCCGTTTTTTTGATTCATCCCTTATGAACACCAAAGTCAATTCTTGCCGTAGCCGTGCAGGCTATGGTCCAGCCAGCGCTCATAGTGGTTCAAGAGGAAATCCATGGCAGCCAGATTCCCGCCGATATCCTTGCCAATGCGCTCGCTCACCAGCCATTTGTGCCGCTCTATCTCAGCCAGCGCCTGGCAGATGATGTCACAACTCTTATCATCAGTAACCATGAGGCCTCCTGACAAGATGCTAGGTGATTCTAACGCTAGGCCCTGCTTTTTTCAAGCCCAGCTTGCGGCTTCTTTGCAAGGCCGTGCGCAAGGCCGTGCTTGGATTCCCCTTGACGGAAGCCCCGCGATTTTATACCTTTAAATAAAGATGGAAATTAGTTTTCAGAGCTGAAACCTTGATGCTCGCCCCCACTATGGGAGAGGCATGCGCAGATCCTTAAGTCCCATCTCCCTCTTCTTCGCCCTGGCTTTGGCTCTCAGCCTCGCCGCGGCAGACAAGCCCGCACCCGCCCCTGCCAGCGCAGCAGCCCCTGCCCTCAAGCTGCGCGAAGTGGTCTATTATTGCGAGCGCCTCAATGGCCGCCTGACCCTCTGCCGCATCGATGCTGACGGCCAGAACCGCGCCTACTTTAGCGCCTCGCACTTCGCCTTCCTGCCCAGCCCCCAGGGCCAAGACCCTGAAGACGACTGGTCCCCCTGCCCCAGCCCGGACGGCACCCTGGTGGCCTTCTTCTCCAACCGGGGCGGCAAGGTAAACCTGTGGGTCATGGGCTCAGACGGCAACAGCCTGAAGGCAGTCACCGACAGTGACGCCGACATCTGCAGCATGAGCGACCTCTCCCGCTGGCGCATCGGCTTCTCGCCGGACAGCAAGCGCCTGGCCTTCATCAGCCACGACCAGCTCTGGGTCTACACCCTGGCGGATGAGGCCCTCATCTCGCTGAATGCCGACCACCCCGTGCGCAGCCTGGCTTGGTCGCGGGATGGGAAGTCCCTGGCCTATGTGCGCGGCCGCAGCCTCTGCGTGGCCAATCTCAACGGCGGCGCCTCCAGCGTGCTGGTCGAAGACCGCGTCGACGGCCCGGGCCTGGCTTGGCTCAAGGACACCACCCTGCTCTACAACCAGCGCGGGGTGCGGAGCGTGGAGACCGGCCGCAAGACCAGCAAGCTGGTGGCCTCCAGCCTGGTCGAGCGCTGCGGGCTCTCGCTGGCCCAGGATGGCTCCAGCCTCTGCCTGCTGGGCCTGTCCCCTGACCACGTCGCCGAGGCCTTCACCTGCACGCCCGACGGCAAGGCCGCTCAGCTGACCGATGGCGGGGCCGAGGAATGCTTCTATTCGAAGGATGGCAAGCGCGTCTTCTTTGTGCGCCACGGCCAGCTCTGGGCCATCGGCACCGACAGCCGCGCCGTGAAGCCGCTGGTCTTTGCCAGCGTGTCCTGCCCCGTGGACGGCGCAGCCCTGCTGCAGGAGGCCCGATGAACCGCCGCTCGCTCGCTGGACTGCTGCTGCTGGCGGCCCTGCTCCCCATGGGCTGCAAGAAGCCGCCGCCGCCGCCGGTGCCCACCCTGGTGCCCACGCCCACGCCCATGCCCGCGCAGGACCGGCTGGCCTATGTGAGCCACGGGGCCCTGTACACCGTGCACACCGATGGCAGCGCCCCCACCGAGGTCTACTCCCGGCCAGACCTGACCCTGTGGTTCCCCAGCGCCGCGCCCTCGGGCACCCACTTCCTCTGCTGGGCCAGCAGCGCCGATGGCAGCCAGAACATCGCCCGCATCGAAGCCGACGGCAGCCGGCTGACCCTGCTCACGGACTTCATCCAGCACCCGCGCTCAGAGATGAAATCGCTGCGCCTGGGCAACGTGCCGGTCTACAGCCACAAGGGCGACCGCATCGCCTTCAGCTACAACGGCGACATCTGGGTCATGGATGCGGACGGCACCAACCTGGCCACCGTGGTGTCCGACCACCACAGCTGGTCCCCCTCCTGGTCGCCCGATGACCGGCGCCTGGCCTATGTCAACGGCAACCCCAGCCACACCAATGTCTGGGTCACCGATGTGGACGACCGCGACACCTACCAGGTGACCGACCTGCAGGACGCCTGGGCCGGCCGGCCCCGCTTTGGCCAGAGCGGCAAGGTCATCTACTTCGTGCGCAGCCAGAAGGAGAGCGACCAGGTGGCTTCTGTGCCCGCCGAGGTCAGCGAGCCCTTGGCCGATTCCACGCCCATCACCAAGGGCGACCATTTCATGGGCCTGGAGCTGGCCCCAGACCTGATGAAGCTGGTCTTTGTGGGCTCTGAGGACAGCGGCGATTCCTGGGACCTTTACATGGCCAACATCGATGGCAGCCGCCTGCAGCGGCTGACCCACAGCGGCATGGTGCAGGCCCCGGCTTGGCTGCATCCCGCGCTTGAGCCGGCGCCCAGCGCGCTGGCTGCCAAGCCCCCAGCCCCGGCCAAGGCTTTGGCCAAGCCCGCGGCAGCGCCCGCAAGCCCTGCTCCCAGCTCAGGCTCCAGCGCCACTGCCAAGGCCCTTGAGCCAGCCAAAGCGCCCGCATCTGTCAAAGCGGCATCAGACAAGGCGGCAGCTGGCTCCTCCTCCCCGGCTGGGCTGACCAGCAGCGCCAAAGCCGCGCCGACCGCCAGCGCTGCTCCCTCTGCCAAGGCCGCAATGCCGAGCAGCATCAGCCCCGCGGCAGCGGCCAGCGCCCCAGCCCAGCCTGCCCCCGCTGCTTCGGCGCCCAAAGCAGCCCCGGCTGCGGCCGCCAAGCCTGGCAAGGCCGCGCCGCTCAAGATCAGCGTGGCCGTGCATTTTGTGGATGGCGGCGAGCGCATCGACCCGTCCTCTTTGCCCACCCTGGCCAAGCTGGCGGTGCGCGTGAAGCAGTACGCGGGCGACCAGATCCGCGTGCAGGGGCCGCTGGACGCCTCGGCGCTGGACCCGCGCTTCGCCAGCGCCACGGATCGCAGCCTGGCCCGCGCCCAGTCGGTGCGCGACTGGCTGAGCGCCCAGAGCGGGATCCCGGCCAGCGGCATCGATGCCCTGCCCTACACCCCGCCGGTGCTGGGCCAGCAGGACCAGGGCACTGGCCTGAGGGTGATCATCCAGCTCAGATAGCCCTATCAGCCTGCGCGCCTAAAAAAAGCCCCGCTCGAAAGAGCGGGGCTTTTTTGCGCCTGCCAGGCGGCCTAGTTGTTGAGCAGAAAGTTGAAGCCCTGGCGAAAGACCACGGCCATGGGCCTTCCCTGGGCATCGCGGGCAGGCCGGAAGCGGCAGGCCCGCATCTTGCCCAGCACCCACTGGTTGAAGACCTCCTCGCCCTTCTGCGCCAGCCTCACCTCGCGCACCTTTCCCTCGGTGTCGATGTAGAGCTCGGCCACCACCTTGCCCTGCAATCCCTGCCGGGCCGCGGCGCGCGGGTAGTCGTCCGGGTCTATGGCATCGAGCATGGAAGGCGGCGTGATGGCCAAGCCCGCGGGCGCGTAAGCGCCGGCGGTCTCCGGGCAGGGCGGCGGGCAGCTGGCCTGGGCATCCGCCTCAGCGCTCTCGGTCAGGTCCTGGGGCTTGGCCAGGCTGCCCTTCTTGGCCTGCATCCAGTCATGGCGCGCGGGCAGGGCCGTGGGCGGCGCCACGCTCAGCACCGGCGGGGCCAGGGTGCGCGCCATGTCCAGCTCCACCTCCGGCGGCGCCGAGCGGGCCTTCAGCCAGGCCAGCCCTGCGATGAGCAGCAGGGCCAGCAGATGCGCGCCCAGCGAGGCGGCAAAGCCCCGCGCCCAGACGGGCCCCGCCAAAGCCTTGGCGAAGGCGGGCGGCCGCATCTTCAGCGCCCCGTGGCCAAGGCCACCCGCGTGACGCCGGCCTTCTTGATCAAATCGATGACTGCCACCACTTGGCCATAGCTCAGGCCCTCATCCGAGGCCAGGGTGACGCGCAAGCCCGGGTTCTTGCCCGCCTCATCGGCCAGCAGCGCCTGCAAGGCTTCCTGGCGCACGGGCTGGCCCATCAAGTCCAAGCTGCCGTCCTTGTGCTGGGCGATGGTGAGGCTGGCGGTGGGAGCCGCCTCGGGTGTGCTGGCCTTGGGCAGGTTCACCTTGAGCGCCGAGTCGGAGACGAAGCTGGCCGTCACCATGAAGATGATGAGCAGCACCAGGGTGATGTCCACCATGGGCGTCACATTGATGCCGGTCACCACATCCTGGTCGTTTCCGCCGCTCTGCATGGCCGCTCCCTAGCGCTGGATGGCGGAAAGCACCAGGTGGGCCAGCGACTCGACCTCGCTCTGCGCCTCCTTGATGCGGGTGAGGAAGAAGTTGTAGGCCACCACCGCCGGGATGGCCACCAAGATGCCCAGGGCCGTGGCCACCAGCGCCGAGCTGATGCCGGCCATCACCACCGAAGCCCCGGCCGTGCCGCTGACGGCCAGGTCATTGAAGGCCTTGATGATGCCCAGCACCGTGCCGAAGAGGCCCAAAAAGGGGGCGTTGTTGCCCAGGGTGCCCAGGATGATGAGGTTCTTCTCGAGCTTGAGGCGCTCCTCGATGAGGGCCGACTGCAGGGCCTCCTCAGCCGCGGCCGGCCCGGCTGGCGCCTTGGCCAGCATGGCGGACAGGGCCCTGCCCTGCAGGCTGTCGTTGGCGCGGGCCGCGGCCAGGGCAGCCGCCATGTCGCCCTGGGCCAGCGGGCCGCTCAAGGCCTCGCGCAGGCCCTGGTCCTTGAGCTGGCGGCGGAACACCGACCAGCGCTCATAGGCCACGGTCAGCGACCACAGCGAGAGCGCGATGAGGATGAACAGCACCCAGGTGTCGCCCACCAGGGCGCCTTTGAGCAGGAAGGCTACCATGTCCTCTCCTTCTTGAGTTCAGGTCAGAAAGCCGCGGTCACGCCCAGCATGGGGAAGCGCGGAAAGCCCTTGGTCACCTGCACATCACCCTGCTGGTCGCTTAAGCCCTGGGGGTTCTCGCGGCCCAGCAGGTTGATGACCTCCAAATACACATCCAGCTGCCAGCCCCAGTAGAGGAAGCTGTAGTCCGTGCGCACATCGCAGCGCAGGGTGTCGCCCAGCTCCTCAGAATAGGGCTGACCCAGCACCTCATGCCACCCATATTGGTCCTGATAGGTGGAGAGGATGGGGGTGACGCGCGGCCCGGAATTGTAGCGGACTTTGGCGCCCATGGACCATTGGGGCGTGAGCTGGTCATTGAGCACCAGGTTCAAGACATGCGGCTCATCGAACTCATCGTACTGCCAGGGCAGGCTCGCGGAGGGCAGGCGGATGGAGCGCGAATAGGTGTAATCCAGCCAGCCCGAGAGCTTGCCGGTCATCTGCTGGCGCAAGAAGAGCTCAAGGCCATAAGCCTCCCCTTCCCCGTCATTGCTCACCTGGCCGGTGGTGGTGTCAGACTCGATCACCTGGCCCAGCACCTTGTAGTAGGCCTCCACGCGGCCGGTCAAGCCCGGCCCCAAGCGGCGCTCAAGCCCCAAGGTGCTGTCCTGGGTGATGGCCGGGCTCAGGTTCGGGTTGCCCAGCACCGGGTCGCTCTGCATCACATTGGGCTGGTGGGCATAGACGCCCCAGGCCGCCTTCAGCGTGGTGGCATCGCCCAGGTCCCATTCCGCGCCCATGCGGGGCATCAGCACCGAAGCCCTCACATTGCTGAACTTCTCAGCCCTGGCCGAGGCCAGCAGCAGAAAGGGCGGGGCCACGCGCAGGCGGTCCTCCAGCCAAGCCGCGCCCGCAGAATCATCTGCCGAGGTGTCCTCCGTGAGGGTCACGCCATCACTAGACGGCAAGCTCTTGTTGATCAGGTTGGCGGGCACGCTGAAAGTGTCCTTCTCCTGGCGCAGCAGGCCCTCGGCGCCCATGTCCAGGCTGTGATCCACCCCGGCCAGCCGGCCTAGGTGCCAGCGGAAGTCCTCGCGCAGGCCCTCGGTGGAGGGCGTCTGGCCGCTGTCGATGGCCGTTCCCACCTTGAAGCTGCTGTCCTGCTCGGTGGCATACAGCGAGAGCTCTGAGCGGGTCTCGGGCGCCAGGTCCCAATCCCAGGTGATGCCGCCCGTGCCGAAGCCGTTCAGGTAATTGAAGGCGCCCGCGAAGCGGGGGTCATTGACCTTGTCGGCCTTGATGTCCATCTCCAGCTGGTCGACGCTGGCCAGGGCCAGCACGCGCAGGGTGTGGCCCGCGGCCGGATGCAGCACCAGGGTGGCGCCCAGGTCCCAGTAGGCGATGTTGACCCCGCCGAAGTCGGCCAGCTTCTCGGCCAGGTCGAAATAGCTGCGCCGGCCCTGCACGGCCCAGCTGCCATTCATGAAGCCCGTGGGGCCCTCAGCCAGGCCGCTGGCGCCCAAGAAGTTGATGTCCAGCTTGCCATGCAGGCGGTCGTCTTTGCCGGGCCGGGTGGAGACATCGATGACCGCGCCATCCGCGCCGTCGCCGAAGCGGGCCGGGAAGGAGGAGGGGTAGAAGTCGATCTGGTCCATCAGGTCCGCGCTGATGGTGCTCTCAAAGCCCCCCAGGTGGAAGGGCGAGGGCCAGGGGCAGTGGTCCAGCAGGTAGACGTTGTCCTGGGGGTCGCCGCCGCGCACCGCCATCTGGTCCGAGAAGTCGCTGACCACCACCACGCCCGGCAGGGTCTGCAGGGCCTTCAAGGGGTCGTTGTTGGCTCCCGCCACCTTGGCCAGCTCCTTAGCCTTGATGGCTTGATGGCTGGGCACAGGGTGGTCGCGCTGGCCCGTGATGGTGATCT